>VBLT01000079.1 GCA_005878615.1 Methanobacteriota archaeon | reverse complement strand
CCGGGCTGAGGAACTTGTGGGCCTCCTCGAGGAACAGGACGAGTCGCGGGTAATCCTCGTTCTTCTCCGTATATAGATCGAAGAGCCGCCGGGAGAGGAGGTTCGCGACGAACAGGTACACCATCTGGTCGGTACCGTAGTCGCCGAAGTCGAGGACGACGCTCTTGCCTTCGCGGATCGCCGCGAGGATGTGGTGGAACGCGTCCTTGCCCTCCTTCGTCTCCTTCAGGAAGGGCAGGCGGTCGAGTCGCCCGATCCGACGCTTGAGCCCTTGGAGGGACATCTCGTGAGCCCGCTCCGATCCGAGGACCTCCATGGACGCTTCCTTGACGGTCGAGATCAGGTCCCGGCCCGCGCGTCCCTTCGCGATTTCATAGAGCGTGTCGACCATCGGCGACGTGAGATCCTGGAGGGCGACGATGAGGTCCTCCGGCGTAATCTCCCGCGGGTCGAGGACGAACGGCCGTGCCTCCTTGTTTTTCGGGTCCAGGGAGAGGATCTCGACCTTCCCCGGGAAGAAAAACTTCAGGCCTTCCGTGTTGTCCGTCGCGCTGAAGACGCCGTATTCGCCGTGCATGTCGAAGATGAGGACGGATCCGACGTCCCGGGAGAGGATGCCCGCGCAGACGAGCTTGTTCAGGATTGACTTGCCCGTCCCCGTCCGCCCGAAGATGGCGAAGGGCTTCTCGACCAGCTTGTTCATGTCGAGCTGCACGAAAAACGGCTCGACGCCCGTGATGGTCCCGAGGGTCGCCGAGGTGTCCGTGACCTCGTAGATCCGCTCGACGTCGTCGCGGGTCGCGTGGCGGCACGGAGAGAAGTAGGGCGGGATCGTCTGCGGCTCGCCCAGCTTCTTCGTCTCGCGGTCCACGAGTTGAATCATCCGGAGCTTGGCCTTGCTGTAGAAAATCGGTCCTCCGTATCCCTCGTGCGTCTCCGGCCGCGGCACGATGACGTCGGCGATTGGCGAGCCGGCCAACTGGTCCGCGATGTCGCTCTCCTCGTTCAACACGTCCTCGACGAGACAGTAGAAGTCGTATCGCGCCCCCTCGACGATGACCGGGAAAGCGATCTTCAGTTCCTCGGGGTTCCCGAGCTGGAGCTTCGCCACCAGTCCCTCGATGACCGAGGCCGCGACGATCTCCCCGATCTTCATCGGAGGTCCCTCGCGACCTTGTCCAGGTATTCGTGGAACGCGCTCCTCTTGCGACCTTCGACCTGCGTCAGCCCGTCGAGGACCGTCCGCACGTCGAGGCCCATGCGGAGGGCCATCTTCATCACGCTCTCCTGGTACACCGGCTTGAGCTGCCTCACGGTCACCGCCATGCGATGCGCCTCGATCAGCGGCCACGGATATCCTACGGAGACGAGGCTCTTCGCGTACGCGGCCAGCTGTCCGAACGCCTCGTCCGGCCGATCGCGGAACGTCCCGAGGTCCACCCGGAACCACTTCCTCGCTCGCGGATGGAGCCGGACGTAATAGATGTCCCCGTAGAGGAGTCCCTCCTTCACCGCCTCGGCGGCCTTCGGCGCGCGGGCGTACGCGAGCGCGTCGTGCGGCAGGCGGTCCTGGCATCGAGCCATGAGTTCCTCGTCCGTCAGGGTGTGACCGAACGCGTGAAGCTGGCTGTCCTTGGAGATCCCGACGAGGAGATGCCCTCGCTTCTCGCACACCTGCACGAGTCGCTCCATGACGGAGAATTGTTTCGGGAACTCGGACAGCGTGCCGTCGACCGCGACGATGCCGCCCTCGAGGTCGTCGGCGAAGTTGACCGCCGTCTGCCCTTCGATGAGCCGGCGGTATTCGTTGACCATGTCCCGCGGCTGTTCCTCCCTCCGCTCTTTCGTGAACTCGAACAGGGACTTGTGCAACTCGTCCTGGGTCCGGACGAACTCCTCGAACGTCGAGACGCCGACCATCCGCTGGACGAGCCGCCAATCCTTCCGCCGGAACGCGTGGCCGTCGAACGCATACCGCAGGAGGCCGACGGAGATCAGCGCGAGCCACCAGCTCGACAGGTTGAGCAGGAAGGAGTACGAGCCATCGACCGCGATCATGTCCTTCGCGGGGTCCGCACCGCGGAAGGTGCGGAAGTCGGGCACCTTCTCCGAAGGCAACGGGACGTCCCGATGGTGCTTCACGAGGAGCTCGAGCTCCCGGCGCATGTCGTCGACGTAGCTCATGCGAGGACTTCCGCCCGCGACTCCTGGTTCGGCGTCATCGTCACCCGGATGCGGCCGGGGAATCGATCGGCGACCTCCGCGAGGTGCGTGATCAGGATCACCTTCTCGAAGACCTCCCCCATCCGCAGGAGCTTCTGCACGAAGAGCTCCCGGGAGACCTCCGTGTCCAAGGAGCCGAGGTCCCCTTCGTCGATGAAGAGCGTCTTCATCCGCCCGAACGTGCGACCGATCTGCGGCATCGAGGCGAGCTCCCGCGCGATCGCGAAGCGCAAGGCCGCGTTGATCTGCGTCTTCTCGCCGCCGCTGAACTCGGCGACATCATGCCATTGACTGTCGACGCCCTGCACGAGGATCCGGATGCCGTGGCCCCGACCTTCCTCGTACGTCTCGAGCCGGATCCGCCCGAATCGGCCGTCCGTGAGCTCGGACAGGTTCTTCGAGGCCTCGATTTCGAGTTCCGGCAGGAGCTGGTCCACGGCGTACATGACCACGCCTCGCTTGTGGAACACGCGGTTGACAAGGACGTCGTAAATCTCGAGTTCTCCGCGGAGCGCTTCCCGTTGTCGCTGCGATTCCTTCAATTTCTTCGAGTCTATTTCCAGGGACGCGATCTGTTCCTTCAGGGCCTTCGCCTGTCCCTCGAGCAGGTGCCAGGCTTTCCGTTCCGTATCGAGTTCTCCCTGGAGGGCCTCAAGCTTAGCCTTCCCGGCCGTGAAGGTCTCTTCCGAAGCCCGGAGACCCTCGAGTTCTGTCTCGAGTTCCGCTCGTTCCCTCTCGAGGGTCTTTCGCTGCGTCTCCAGGTCGCCGAGCCGTGCGCCGACCTCGCCGACCTGACGCAGGAGGACATTGAGTTCATCGAGCCGCTTCCGTTTCGCGGTTTTCTCGAGGACGGATTGGCCCAAGAATTCGAGACGCTTCTCGTCCTTCTCCGCGAAGGGAACCGCGTCCAGTTGCCGTAGCGCCTCGATCTTCGCGTCGTCCAGAGGCTGGATCAGTCGATGGCTGTCGTCCGTTTCCTGTCGAAGATCATCCTTCAATTGTTCGAGTTGCCGCTTGTACTCCGTCAAGACGAACGAATCCTGATCGATCGAGGCGACCTTCTCGTGGACTCGGGCGAGGGCTTTTTCCGCGCGTGCCTGCTCCTCGCTCAATTCGCGGACGAGCTCGGCGCGATCGGCCAACCATCCCAGCTCGCGGGCGATTCGCGTGACCCGCTCCTCCAGACGTCCCTCGTCCCGGAGGGAATTGAACGCCGTCTCGCGATCGATGTCGGTCCGAAGCGACGCAATCTTGTGATGCAGTTCGTCGATGCGGTCTTTGATCGCGTCGCGGCGCTTTTCGTGCTCTCGCTTCGCGAGATCGAACTCCCGCTCCGATGCGCGCGCCGCGGTCTCACGTTGCGCGCGCGCTGCCTTCGTCTCCTTCAGCCGATCGAGATCTTCGCGCGAACGGTCGAGATCTTCCGTGTCCTTCTGCAGGAGGGCCCGTTCAGGTTCGAGCTTCGCGGCGATTTGGCCTTGCTCGCGGACCTCCGTGACGCGAGCTTCCAACGACTTGAGGCGCGTCGTGCGGTCCTCGAGGGCGGCCGATGAACGCACCCACCGCTCATGCTTCGTTTCGAGGATTTTCATCTCCTTCGAACCGAACTCGAATTCGGTTTGCAGTTTCGCCACTCGGGCTCCCCGTTCCTTTCGTTCCTGGTCCAAGCCTACCAGTTGCGTCTGCAATCCCGGCAGGCGACCGAGCGCTTCCTCGCGGGCAGCAATCTCGGCATCTTTCGCTTGGATGTCGCCTTTCACGGTCGTGAATCGTTCCTTCGCCCTCTCGAGGGCCTGTTCGAAGATTTCCAATCGGAAGAGCTTCTGGAACACCGCGAGGCGTTCCGAGCCACTCGCGGCCCCGAGCTCCTTCATCTCCTCCTGCCGGACGAAGGTCGAGTTCCGGAACCCATCATAGTCCAGGCCGACGACGTCGCGGATCGTGCGCTCCTTGTCCGGGATCGTCCCCTGGATGGCTTCCCCGTCTCGGCTTACTTCCAGGTAGGACTCTTTCTTCGTCGTGAAGCCGCGGGTGACCTCCCACCGCTCGTCGCCCTGGTGGAACGCGACCCGGACATAGCCATTCGGCCGGCAGATGTCGGCCAGCTTCACGCTCTGGATGTCCGTCCGGGTCGTCTTGCCGTACAAGGCGAACGTGATCGCGTCGAGGATCGACGACTTGCCCGCCCCGGTCCGGCCCGTGATCACGGTGTACTTCTCCGGGAACCGAAGCGGCGGCACCGTCTTCTCGAGGTACCGCATGAAGCCGCGCATCTCGATCTCCTCGAGGATGAAGCCTTCCGGACCCGCCGACGGCTCGAGGGTCACGACCGCCGCGGTCTCCACGTCCGCGTCGTCTCTCACGTGAGGGTCTCCTTGAGCAGCCGTCGGGCCTCGACCTTGATCGCCTCCCGCTTCGGGTGGTCTGCGAGGACTTTGTCGACGTAGTCGGAGAGGAGCCGGCCCGGATCCAACGTGAACTCCTCGGTCACGACGCGGGGGCGGCTCGTCGAGACGAACTTGACCTCATAATGGAAGGCGTCGTGGAGCCGGTCCGCGAGCCGTTTCTCGTCCAGGCGGTTCCGGAGTTCGTCGGGGAGGGTGATCTCGATCCTCACGAGGTGTCCCGCGACGTCGGGCGGGATGGCCGCGAGGACCTTCTCGGTGACGTCGTCCCCCATGCCGACCGCCGTCTCGACCTTGTCCATCGGCCTCGCGGGGAGCTCGATGAAGGACCAACCGCCCTCCGGACGGATCGAGAGGAATCCTTTCGGATCGAGCCGTTCGCCCCAGTCGATCCGCTCCGGGGCGCCTGCGTAGACGATCTTCCCGCCGACCGTCTGGTGCATGTGGATGTGGCCGAACACGACGAGGTCGACCGCGTCTGGGATCATCTCCGGCGTGAAGGTGAAATCGTTCGGGACGACCTCCGAAGGCGCGGTGCTGGCGTACCGGACGCCCTGAAACTCGAAGTGGCCGAAGAGGATCCGCAAGTCGACGGCGCTGAGGTCCGTCGCCCGATTGTGGATCCACTCGCGCCAGGTGGCCCGGGCCGTCTCGTAGGCCAGCTCCCGCGGGACCTCCTTGCCCAGCGTCTGCCGCACCTGCTCGACGACTTGCTCCGGATGCATGTACGGGATCAGGATGAAGCCGATCTTCCGGCCCTCGATCTCCCGGATCTCGACCTTGGGGGTGCGGAACACCTTAACGTGGGCGTACCCGCGGTAGTCGTCGAGGGACGTGGACCGCGCCGTCCTCCGTGGCTCGTCGTGGTTCCCCGCCAGGATCCACACCTCGATCCCCGCGGCGCCGAGCGGCTCGATCACGTCTTTGCGGACCATTTCCCGGAACACAGGCGCCACGTGCGCGCGGTCGAACAAGTCGCCGAGGATGCAGAACAAGGACGCGCGGTGCTCGATGGCCCACGCCGCCGTCTTGGCGAAGTTCCGGTGCAGGTCGAGGGCCCGCTCGGAGATGCCCGTCTCCGGATCGATCCGGAAATCGAAGCTCAAGCCTTCGTGGACATCGCCCACGCAGACGATTTCGTGCATCCTGGCCGGGCCAAGGGTGCCATTCTACTTATAATGTCTACGAGACGGTCGGCGAAAGTATCGAACGATCGACGGTGCCGAGGTCACAGGGACACGAACGGCCGCGCCACCCCGAAGAGACCCACCAAGATAGCGAGCGTCACCGCAAAACCCGCGGCAAGCTGAGTCAAGCCGACGGCTGAGAAGAGGGGGTCGATCTGCGCGATCGGCCCGGAAAACATCATCCACCAGACTTGGACGTACAGGACCCTGAACACGGCTCCCACGAGGCCGCTCGGGAGGACAACAAATGCGGCCGCCGCGGTCCAAGGCCTCGTCACCGGTCGGGCCCGTGCGATACTCCAGAAGGCGAGAAACAGGCCGGTCGCGAAGATTGCGATTCCAAAGGCCCCAATGATGGCTTCGATCCACATCCTCCGGATGAAATCCGGCAGGCTCAAGTTCGAGCCGTACGAGGACAGAAAGGGAATGGCTGATCCGGCTGCTTGGAGCACGACGCCGATCGTTGCGACGAGGACGCCCAGGAAAATTCGGGAGCCGAGGGGCCCCGCCATCCGATAGCCCAGCACAGGTGTGGGATGTGCGACGGGTACGGGTAAACTCGAATTCGCAAGATTCCCCCCGGGATTCACATCTTACATCATCGGATGAAGATGTCGAGATACAGCTTCTTGCCCATCAGGTAACCTCCCGCGAAAACGAGGACGGCGGCCGGCACGACGACGTGGAAGTCCGCCCAGAAATTCGTGAGGCCAAAAGCGATTCCAACGACTCTCGCTCCCACATGATGGGGTGACAAGACGCTCAGCGCCTTCGCGACCGCCACGATCGCCTCATAGGTCGGTTGCGTGAGGCCGCCCGTCGAGGGCCGCAGGAGATAGGCGACCTGCGTCCCGATCACCGTCAGTCCGGTCTCCGTGAACAGGACGGACAGGAGGAGGAAGATCCCGCCGAGGGCCGTCGGGGAGACGACCATTCGGCCGGATACGTGGGCGATGGCTTGGGCGAGGAACACGCCGACCGCGAGGGCGAGGAAGCTCATCGCAAGGGCCGTCACGTGGATGACCAGAAAGTCCGCGATCGGCCACTCCCCGACCAGGAAGAAGGCGCCGAAGATGCCGAAGAACAGGATCGTCGACAGGGCCGCGGAGACGATGAGGGTCGAGAGGAGCTTCGCGATCGCGATGTCGTTCATGTCGACCGGATAGAGGATGATGGACCGGATCGTGCCACGGTGGACCTCGCCGTAATGGACGCGGGCGAAGGTGAGGCCGAGGATCAAGGACGTGAGGCCGGCCGAGATGGCGTAGTAGAGCCGGAGCGAGAAGTCGTACCATCTCCAGGAGTATTGGGAGTAATACCGCGCGGAGCTCAGGGCCGGCCCAAGAAGGAAGACGAAACCAAGGGTCGCGATGAGGAACGTCGTCAGCCACATCCACAGCGGGAGCCGGCGGTCCTTGTCGACGATGGCGACGATGTGCCGGAGGCGCTCTTCCCACGAGATCATCGGGTCAGCCCCTGCGGCGGCTGCGGGGTCGGCAACGTGAGGCGCGAGTAGACGTCTTCCATCGTCCCGAGGCCTCGCATCTCCAGCAAGTCGACGTTCGCCTCGACGAGGGTCCGGGCGATCCGCGGTGCGTCATCTCGCGACAAGAGGCCGATGCGCACGAGCCCGCGGCCGGCCCGTTCGAGGCTCTGATGGGGGATGGCTCGGAGGGCCGCGAGGCCCCGGTCCACGTCGCCCACCTCCAGTTCGTAGGCCGGCGCGAGGAGCGTCGACTTGAGTTCCCGGGCGGTCCCGAGGGCGATGATCCGCCCGAGGTGCAGGAAGGCGTAGCGGTCGACGATCGCCTCGCTCTCGAGCAGATTGTGGGACGTGAACAGGATCGAGCCGCCGCGGGACACCCAGTCCCGGAGGATCGAGCGAAGCCCGATGCGCATGCTCACGTCGACGTTGGAGAAGGGCTCGTCGAGGAACAACATCCGGGCGTTGCCGAGCATCACCCGCGCGAGTTCCGTGCGCTGCCGCTCGCCCATCGAAAGCTTGCCGATCCGACTCTCCCGGTGGTGCGTGATCCCGAGCAACGTCAAGGCCCATTCAACCTTCATCGGGATGTCGTAGGCCGGGACGCCGGCCATCTCGGCGAAGAACGAGAGGTACCTTCGGACGGTGACCTCCTCGTACGGGAAGGGAATGTCGATGAGGATCCCCAGCTCCCGGCGCACCTCGTTGGGGGCGGCCCGGACATCGATGCCGCAGACCGTAGCCGACCCGGCGTCGGGTTGGGTGAGCCCCGAGAGGACCCGCAGGCAAGTCGTCTTGCCCGCGCCGTTCGGCCCGAACAAGCCGAAGACCTCGCCTTCCTTGATTTCCAGCGAGACTTGATCGAGGGCGCGGACCCGCGGATACTGTTTGACGAGCCCTGAGGCCTGTACAAGCATCCGGTCCGGTCAACGGACGACGCCGGAATAATCCTTGGGTTTCGTTCGTGTTCTTCATCGGTGCGACGTTTCGCCGCTCGGCCGCGGCGGGCCAGGTTAGTCGGGACTACGGGAGTCGTCGGCCCCGTCGGGGGAACGGCGCATCGGGCCGGACCGGTCGGCCTTCTTCGAACCGCGACGCCTGCAACGCCTCCAATCCCTCCGGCCGACGTCCCGTCGCGACGAACTCGGCCAGGAGCCGGCCCACTTCGGGAGAGAGCTTGAATCCATGGCCGCTGAAGCCGACCGCGACGAACAGGCCGTCGGGACCGAAGCGGTCGAGGATCGGATAGGAATCCGGCGTGACGTCGTACGCCCCCGACCATCCCCCGCGCGGCTGCGCGTCGGCCATTCGCGGGAACCGCTTCGCGAGGCGCCCCCGAAGGTCGCGGACGGTCGCCGAGGGAAGCGTCTCCACCAGCTCGTGATTCCGCGTCGTCTTCCGCGGGTCCGTGTCCATGTAGCCGCAGAGAGTGTCCTTCTCCCCCTCCGGCCTCGAGTACGTGTTCCCGTAGAAATCGAAATGGATCTTCGGAGGCGGACCGAAGTCGACGGGGCGCCGCAGGATCGCCACGTCCCCCCGGACGAATCGGACCGGAAGCCTCGGTCCGGCGTTCGCGACCAATCGAGGCGTCCAATTGCCGGCGGCGACCACGACGCGTTCGCATGCGAGCGATTTTCCTCCGCGGACCTTGATGCCGGTCACATGCCCGGTTCGCGTAGCGAGGGCCGCCACGGTGTGTCCGGCGAAGATCTTCGCCCCTTCTACCGCCGCCGCGGCCGCGAAGCCATGGGCCGTGGCAATCGGGTCCGCATATCCTGCATTCGGATCGTACACCACGGCGGCATAGTCGGACACCTCGAGCTGCGGTTCCACGGTCTTCGCGTCGGAAGGCGAGAGCCGCTCGACCCGCACTCCCTCCGATTGCAGCAAGTCGAACAGGGCGTCGAAGGCCGGCTGGTCCCGCGCGCGGGTTCCGGAGAGGAACCCGGTCCGACGGAAGTCGCAATGGAAGCCCGTTTCCTTCTCGAACCGCTGGAAGAACGCGAGGCTCTCCCGCGCGAGTCGAATGCCGATCCGGGATTCGTAGTGTTGCCGGACGAGGGCGCCGCTGTGTCCCGTCGCCCCGGAGGCGATATGGTCCATCTCCAGGAGGACGACGTCCTCGTCGCGGCGGGCCAGGTGGAAGGCGATGCTCGCCCCCATGCATCCTCCGCCCACCACGACGACCTCGGTTTCCTTCGGGAGGCTCGGAGCGGCCACCGCGTCCCCGATGGCGTATCGCCTTATCGCCGTTTCCACATTTCTATTCTTGATGATGAATAGATATAGCCGCGAGACAATCCTTTATCTCACCGAACTTCCGATAGGCGGATCGTGCCGGACATGTGGCAGCTCGGCACGGGCGAGGAGCGGGCCCGGGTCGCGATCGTCGGATGCGGCGGCGCCGGCGCCAATGTCCTCCGCCGCGTCGTCGCGCCGCCGAATGCGCTGCGCATCGCGATCAACGATGCCTTCCCGCAATCGATCGCGGACGTCCCGACGCGGATCCTGGTCTCCGGCGCCTCCCTCGAGGGGTACGCGTCGATGGACGAGAAAAGCGTCCCGCAGATGGAGACGGACGAGGAGAAGCAGATCTCCGCGGCGCTCCTCGATCGCGATGTGGTCCTGATCGTCGGCGGCCTCGGCGGAGAGCTCGGCGGCTGGGGGATGGGCCTTGTCGGCCGGGTCGCGCGGATCCTCGGCGACACAACCATGGCCCTAGCCACGATCCCGTTCGGGCTCGAAGGTCCGATCCGCCGTCGGCTCGCGGAGACCCAGCTCCGCCTGCTCCAGAAGCGGGTCGATGGCGTCATCACCTTCGGAAACGATCCCCTGTTGCAGGTCGCGAAGGATCTCCCGATGGTCAAGGCCTTCGCGGCGCTGAGCGCGATTATTGCGAGACCCGTCTCAAATCTGGCGATGGCACTGGCCCGCTCCGACGCGACGCCCCTTCGCCGGATGCTCGTCGACGTGCGCGAATGGCGGTACGGCATGGGCGTCGGACGGGAGAAGCATCGCTGTTTCGTCGCGGTCGAGGAGGCGTACTCGTCCCCCTGGTTCACCCCGCTCCCGGAGGAGATCCGCCATGCGATCGTCCTGATGTCCGTCCCGGAACCCGCCGAGGACGAAGCGGAGGTCCTCCATGAGATCCGCCGACGGTCCCCCCGCGCGGTCCTCGCGTGGGCCCGCTTGCAGCCCCCGCCCGAAGACGATCGGGCCGTGGTCCAAGTCTTCGGTGGGATGTGACCCGGCGTCGATTTCTGAGCCTCGACAGCGCAGGGTTGAAATATCTCGTGCTCTTAAGGCCCGTGCTACGCACTCGCATGGGGGACCGGATGTCTTCGACCGGGAAGGAGATTCGTCTTCGCCGCCTCTTCAGCGGCGGGAAGGCCCTCGTGGTCGCGATGGACCACGGGGTTTCGTCGGGCCCCGTCGCGGGCCTCGAGGACATCCGCAAGGCCGTGGCCAATGTCGCGAAGGGCGGCGCGACCGGCGTCGTCTTGCACAAAGGGGTCGTCCGATTCGCGAAGGACTATTTCGACGAACGCCTCGCGTTGATCCTCCACCTGAGTGCGTCGACCTCCCTGAGCACGCAGGCGGACCGCAAGGTCCTGGTCACGGAGGTCGAAGAGGCGATTGCTCATGGGGCCGACGCGATCAGCGTCCACGTGAATCTCGGCGGGGACGACGATGACCGGATGCTCGCGGACTTGGGGGCGACCGCGCGGGGGTGCAGCCGATTTGGCCTGCCGCTCCTGGCGATGATGTATCCCCGTGGATCGAACGTGAAGAATCCCTACGATGTCGACGTCGTCAAGCACGTGGCCCGGGTCGGCGCGGAACTCGGCGCCGACGTCGTCAAGACGGTTTACACGGGTTCGAGCGACACGTTCCGGGAGGTCATTCGCGGTTGCCCGGTGCCGGTCCTCGTCGCCGGCGGGCCCAAGCTCGATTCGGATCGGGCGGCCCTCGGGATGGTCGAGGGTGCGATCGCGGGCGGGGCTGCGGGCGTCTCGATCGGCCGGAACGTCTTCCAGTCGAAGGATCCGATCGGCATGACGCGGGCGATCGCCCGTGTCCTCTTCGAAGGCGCATCGGCGGACGACGTCTATCGCGGGTGAGGCCCCTTGGATCGCCCGGTATGGGTGGGGGCCTTTCCCCGCAAGGACAAAGGAGTGGTTCGGTCGCTCATCTCGACCGCATTGGAAGCGGGATTCGATCAGATCGTCCTGTCGGAGGCGGATGCGTCCCTCCAACGCCTCGGCCACTTCTCTCCGATTCTCCTGACGGAGGACGTCTTCATGTTCGACGACGAAGCGATCGGTCGACTCGCGACGATCCGGTCCGCGAAGGATGAGCCTGCGGTCCGCGCCTTGCGAGGGACGACGAAGCATGTCGTTGTCCGAACGGAAGACTGGAAGGTCATCCCGATCGAGAACCTGATCGCGCATTTCCAGGGAAGCGGGACGCGGCTTCTCGTCGAGGTCCATGATGCCGCGGAAGCGAAGTTGTTCCTCGAGACGATGGAGGTCGGGGTGGACGGGCTCTTTCTGACGCCGTCCTCGCCGCGGGAGATTCCGGCGGTCCGCGCCCTCCTGGAATCGGGCCGCCTGGCGGTGACCCTCACCCGGGCGGAGGTCACGACGATCCGGCCGCTCGGCCTCGGGGACCGCGTGTGCGTCGACACGTGCTCGCTGCTGCGGACCGGGGAAGGCTTGCTCGTCGGGAACAGCTCCTCGGGCCTTTTCCTCATCCACGCGGAGACGATCGAGTCGGGCTACGTGGCCGCGCGTCCGTTCCGGGTGAACGCGGGACCCGTGCACGCCTACGTCTACCTGCCCGATGGGGCGACGAAGTACCTGAGCGAGTTGCGCGCGGGAGACGAGGTCCTCGCCGTCGACGCGGAAGGCCGCGCGCGTTCCGTGATTGTGGGTCGCCTCAAAATTGAACGCCGGCCGTTGCTCCTTGTCGAGGCGGAGGTCGCCGGCCGGCGCTTCGCGACGATTGTCCAGAACGCCGAA
>VBLT01000078.1 GCA_005878615.1 Methanobacteriota archaeon | reverse complement strand
CTACGTTGCGCTCTCCGAGTCAAGGAGGGCGGGGCTCGATGACGAATCGGAACGACCTGACGCGAGACATCGCCGCCCAGCGCTTCGCCTATATCGACATCGAGCTCGAAGCGGACGGAGCTCGGGCCGAGGAACTCACGAAGGCCGCGAAACGGCAGCGCACCGGGGTCATCGCGTCCCATCACTTTGCGAAGCCGGCGGACCTATCCGACGTGCAGGATGCCCTGGAATCGTGCTCGGCCATTGGCGATGTCGCGAAGGTCGCCGTGCCCGTCGCAACCATCGAATCCGTCATTCAGCTCGTGGACCTCATGCGGTCGCGCGCATCGCGGAAGGCCCGCACGGTCGTGATCGGGACCGGAA
>VBLT01000077.1 GCA_005878615.1 Methanobacteriota archaeon | reverse complement strand
CGGGGACCCGAAGAGGAGGGAGTCGAAGTCCTGGGACGCGGCGGCGTAGGCCTGTCCGGTCCGCGCCATGGCGCTCGCCTGCGCTTCCCCCTCTCCGGGTGCCTGGACCGTCGGGACCCCGAGCAGATCGAGGAGCCGTTTCGACTGCTCGATCATCTCGTCCGTCAGGCGAGAGGTCTGCATCGCCTTCGTCCGCGCCGTCGCGAGATCGCCGATCTCCACCGCCTCCCGCCATTCCCGCTCCGCGCGCCGCTTCACTTCCCCGCGGGCTTCGAGGGTTCGCGCTTTCAATCGAGGAGGCTCGCCGTCGAAGACGAACACCGGCTTGATGCCGGCCTCGACGAAGTTCGATGTCCGATAGATGAGTCCCGACAGGTGGGACGTCACGCGACCTTGCCGGTCCATCAGGGGCGTACCGTTCGGCTGACGGATGATCGCGAGAAACTGATACAGCGTGTTGAAAGCGTCGATCGCCAGGATCTTTCCGGAGAAGTCCTCAAGTTTCCGCGGCTCGAGGACGACGATGTCCGAGAGATTGATGCCCATCCGGGCGACAGAGGGCGAGGGATTCTAAAGAGTTTTCTGGAGCAGCTTTCCAGACTCAACGTGCGCACAAGTGGACCGACAGTTTATGCTCCGGCATCGGCCTACCGGGTCAGCGACGGAGGGAGATTCGTGGTGGGGGAATCCAGAGGCTTCTCGGGAGCAGAAGGCATCGAGGCCGGTCGGACCCGCATGGGCCGAATTGTCGCGATTGAGGTCCTTGTCGTGAGCTTGTCCTTCCTCTTGGGCGTCCTCGTCATCGCGCCTCCGGCGTCCGCGACGGATCCGATCGAGGATCTGGGCACCCTGCCCGGCGACGAGAGCAGCCGCGCGACGGCGATCAACGACGCGGGCCAGATTGTAGGGGTCAGCGGAAGTTGCACCGACCTCTCGCGCGCCTTCTTCTGGGACAACGGGACGATGACCGACCTCGGTTCCCTGCCGGGGACCATCCGCACCTATGCGAGTGACATCAACGACGCGGGCCAGGTCGTCGGAACGGGGCGCGACTCCAATTCCATGCCTCACGCGTTCCTTTGGGAAGACGGCGTGATGACCGCCCTTGGGAATTTTTCGGCCGCGAGCATCAACGACGCGGGCCAGGTCGCGGGCTGGGTCTGGACCTCCTCGGGCGCTCAGGCCGCCCTGTGGGAAAACGGCACCTTGACACAGCTGGGGGCTCCGGACCCGAGCAGAGTCACGAGCGAAGCGAATGCCATCAACAACGTCGGGCAGATCGTCGGCGAGACGTACGACGAGGACCACGACCCTCTGGCCTTCCTTTGGGACAACGGCACGTGGACGAACCTTGGTCCTCTTCCGAATCAGACGGCCTCTTGGGCCTGGGCGATCAACGACGCGGGCCAGGTTGCAGGCTCCAGCGGATCGCGGACCGAGGGCGAGGTGTCCGGTTTCCGTTGGGAAGGCGGCGTCCTGACGGATCTAGGGGGACTCGGCGGGCCGGGGGACGCCTACACGGGTGGTTACGGAATCAACTCGGGAGGCCAAGTCGTTGGGGCGAGCCAGTTCTCGTTCCCCGACCCTCCGTATTCCGCGGTCCACGCCTTCCGGTGGACCGACGGCACCGTGACGGACCTCGGGGACCTTGGATTCTGGTTCAGCCGAGCCGTCGGCATCAATGGGGCGGGCCTGATCGTCGGATGGGGCGCAGCGGCGGCTCCGGGTCAAGGCTGCACCCCGATCCATGCGGTCCGTTGGACGGGTTCCGCCGTGGTCCACGATGTGGCGGTGTCCTCGGCTTCCGCATATCCCCTTTCCGCCGTTGTTGGCACCTCCGTGTCCATCGATGCGACGATCGAGAACCTGGGGACGCAGGCGGAGTCGTTCGACGTGCAGGCCGCCGCGGGCTCGTTTCTGGTCGGCACGATTTCCTTGAACCTTGAGGCGGGAAGCTCCGCCAACGTAACCTTCTCATGGGATACGTCGTCCGTCGCCGCAGGCTCTTACCTCACCACGGTTTCGACGCTCGCTCCACCGAGCGACGTGAACCAATCGAACAATTGGATGGACGCTGGCACCGTCCGGATTTACCCGCCGGCGACCGCGAGCGCCTCGGCCACGCCCTTGGCGACGGACGTGGGCCGGACGGTCTCGTTCACATGTGTCGCCCAGGACGGAGTCCCGCCCCTCAGCATAGCCTGGGACTTCGGGGACGGCGGGGTTGGTTCGGGAGACCGGGTCTCCCACGCTTATGCGACGCCCGGACCGAAGACGGCCACGTGCACGGCCACCGACGGCGCCGGAAATGCCGTGAGCGATCGAACGACGGTCCAGGTCTATCCCGCCCCCTCCGTGATTGCCGGGGTCGACCATCCGACCGCGAGCCCGGGAGATCTTCTCACGTTTACCGCGACGACAAGCGGAGGCTCGGGGGACTTCACGTTCAACTGGGGCTTCGGGGACAATTCTTCGGCCCAAGGGGCGACCGTCGAACATGCGTATCCGGCGGCAGGTCAGTACACCGCGATCGTGACGGTCTACGACTCGGCGGGCGGTGCGGCATCGAACACCGTGGCGGTCTCGGTCTTGGCGCCCCCACCCTCTGTCCAAGCGACCGCTTCCGCGTTGCCGGCCTCCACGGACGTGGGCCTGTCCATCACCTTCAGTTGCGGTGCCTCTGATGGAACTCCGCCTTACACGTTCTTCTGGAGGTTCGGCGACGACACGACGGGTTCCGAGCCGACGATGGCCCATGCGTACACCTCGTCGGGACCGAAAACGGCGACGTGCACGATCACGGATGCGGCGGGCCAGACCGCCATTTCGTCGGTTGCCGTTCAGGTTTATCCCGTTCCAACGGTCGCCGCAACGGTGGACCGGCCGAACGCGAGCCCGGGCACGCTCCTCACGTTCAACGCGAGCGCCACCGGCGGCTCGGGTAGGTTCACGTACAGCTGGGGATTCGGCGATGGTCAGTCGGCCAAGGGGGATCTCGTCACGCATGCATACGACTCTCAGGGACAGTACACGGCGGTCGTAACGGTACAGGATTCCGCGGGCGCGACAGCTCCGAACACGGTGGCCCTGACTGTGACGGTTTCGTACGTAGCCGCGGCGGCGATTGAATCCGCGACGACCTCGGTCACCGGTGAGCAAATCACGTTTTCCGCCGTGGGCAGCGGCGGAGCCGGCGGCCCGTACACGGTCTCATGGGATTTCGGGGACGATTCGAAGGAGACCGGGTCGACCGTCGTGCACGCCTACGAGGTCGCGGGCTCGTACACGCCCAAGGTCACTATCACCGACGCCGCGGGCTCATCTCGGCAGACAGTCCTGGCCATGATCACCGTTCGCACTCCGGCCCCTGAGGCGGTGGCGCCCGCCGGCTCCTCGCCCATTCCCGCGAACGTTTTGGTTGGAGGCATCATGATCGCGGCGGTGGGGGCTGTCATCGCGGTTTACGTGGTGCGCCGCAGGTCTCGCCGCCGATGAGACGGGACGGAGCGTCCAGCTTCGATCCGGGGCGCCGGCCCGGTCTACATTTCGGCCGCGCGGACCCCGAGGAGGAACGTTTCCTCGCCGAGTCCCGCTTCGATGACGTACGCGTCGGCGGCGGGTTCCGTGACGAACTGCACGTCGAGGGCGTTCGAGTCTCGCAGGATCATGTCCTTCCAGGGTTGCAGCTTCGCCCGGAGGTCCTTGCCGGCCACGAGCTCGATGTCGACGACCCGGTCCTGGGCGATCTTCATGTCCTGTCGCGCCTCGCGGACGAGCTCGACGATCTCCCTCGCGTACCCTTCGGCCACGAGCTCCTTCGACATCCGCGTGTCGAGGTACACGACCCCTCCTTCGAAGGGTTCCTCCACGACGTAGTCGGGGACGGACTCGACGAAGGAGACCATCGACGGGTCGATGCGGACCTTCTGTCCCTCGATCCCGACCGAGTACTCGCCGCGGTCGAGGCCCGCCTTGATCTTCCACGCATCTTGGGAGCGGAGGAGGATTTCGATCTTCTTGGACCAGAGCTTGTACGCGGCGCTGACGGAGTTCATGTGGACCTGGACGTCGATCTTCATCCCGCGCCACATGTCGTCCGGCCCGACGATATCGAGCTCCTTCGCCCCGCTCTGTCCGACGATGACCTTGCGGAAGGCGCCGACCGCGTCATAGCCGCGCTGGTCCGTCGTCTTCACGGCGATCCGGGCGACGGGCCAATATCGCTCGATGCCCGCCCGCCGCTTCGCCGCGAACGCGGCTTCCAAGGACTTTCGGAGGAAATCGACGTAGGTATTGACCTGGTCGTCCGTGATCTGGAGCGTCCCGGCTTCTTTCGACGCCAGGATCGCCTGCTGGATCTGATGGGAAATCTCCTCCGTCGGCCCCACGGTCGCGTCGGTAATGCGCTTCAGCACCGCCAGTCCCCCGTCGTATCCCTGTTGCTCGATCGTCGTCCGCGCCCATTGGAGGAAGTCCTCCGGGCCGTCGCCCTCGAGGAGGCCCCGTTCGATGAGGGCCGGGATCTTGCTCACGGGTGAATCCTCAAGGGGTCCGAGGGAGACGCCGTCGCGGTCCGTGGTGAACATCATCTTCCGCAGGAGGGTCCGGATCCCGGGGAGTTCCGCGGGATCGCCGGTCCACGCTTCGAGTCGCACGCCGAAGGCCTCGTGGATCTCCTTGAGCGTTTGAATCGCGTAGAGCGGGAGGATCGCAGGCTCCTTCCCTTGCACGACGACCGCGATGTAGGCGTGCGGCCCCCGGGTCGCGACGGCGAGGCCTCCGTCGACCTTCGTTCGCTGGACGGCCTTGCTTCCGGCGGGGAATGCCTTGTTCACGAAGGCCTTCACCTGATTTTCGAGGTTCGCGGCCTTCGCCGATTCCTCCGTCGGGAGGAAGCCGCGGCCCTCGTGGACGATGAGCGCGCCCGTCGAATGGAAGAGGAACGCGTCCTCGATCGGGTAGCCGCCTTCGATCTCGACGCGGACGACCGCGGTGTCCGTCGTCTGGTGCTTCCCGTCGTCCAGGGGCCGCGCGTAGTGGACCTCGAAGTCGAGGTCCATCGTGCCGACTTCCTTCGGCCGGAGGCCGAATTCGATCGACGCCTTCTCGTTCGGCTCGAGCCGATCGATGACCTTCAGCCCCGTCACGTCGACCGGGCCGCTGACGATCGGGGTGACGCGCTCCGCCGGCCAGTTCCCCTTGTTCGTGATCTGCATGTCGATGCGGGTCCAGTGGTTCGCCTGGAGTCCCGCATTCGACGTCTCGAGGAAGAGGCGCGGGTAGCGGTCTTTCAGGATCTGTTCGACGCGTGCCTTCGCCGTGCCATCGGCCCGCTCGATGAGCGCCTCGAGGGATCGCAAGTCTTCCTGCTGGAACGCCTGCTCGGCCTTGGCCACGAGGTCCTCAATGTCGCCGAAGTCGGCGCGGATCGCCTTCGCCTGGGCGATCATCGCATGGAGGCGCGCGATGTTTTCGCGGGCCTTCTCCAGGACCGTCCGGCGACGCTGGCGCGCGAGGGACTCCTTCGCTCGCCGCAGGTAATCCTCGATCTGGCGGTGGCTCTTCTTCTGGATCGCCCCTTCGATCTTCGTCAGGTACGATTCGGCCTCGCGCGCATCGAGGCCCTGGCTCTTCGCGATCTGGATGTCGTTGATCAGGGACGCGAGCTCGACCTCGACCTTCTTGCCGGCAATCTCGCCCTTCTGGCGCTCGAGGGACTCGTGCAGGCCGAGCTGGATCTCCCGCACGCGTTCGTACTTGCCTTCGTGGAACGCCTCTTCCGATTCGCGCAGCAGCAGTTCCGCTTGGCTCGTGTCCGCGCCGATCTCCTTCATCTGGGCGACCGTGTCGCGAGCCGCCTTGAGGATGTCCCCCATGCGGTCCTTGAGCTGCCCTTGGACTTGGACCGCCTGCCCCCTCGCCTTCTCGATGAATTGCCATGCGAGCTGGATGTCCGTCTCCAACGTGGACTGGGCCTTCGCCATGAGCTCATTGGCCTCGAGCGCCTCGTTCGTCCCCAGCGCCTCGATGACCCTCGCCGTCAAGGTGACGGGGCTTTCCGCGAGGGGCCCCATCTCCGCGGACGGGTCCTTCGCGACGAGGACGAGCTTCTTGATCGCGTCGTCGATCCCCTCGAGCTGGTGGAGCAAGCCGGTCCACTTCTCGAGGACGGTCCCATATCGGTCCTCGACTTCCTTCAGGACCTGGAGCATGTACAGCGGGAGTAGCTTCGGTTCCTGGCCGACGACGACCGCCGCCAGGAACGTGTGCGGAGACCGCTCGATGAGGATCTTCGAGTCGCCGAAGTCGAGGCGCTTCATCCCGGTCTTCGTGCGCGCCTTGAACGAGTCTTTCACGAAGTCCTGGACGACCGTGAGCATGCCCGAGAAGATGTCTTCGTCGATTTCCTCCCGGAACTTGCGGCTGTGGTGCGCGATCAGCCGTCCATCGGAGTGGATGAGGAAGACGTCCTCCACCAGGTAGGTGGCCTCGGGCTCGACCTTGATCTGCTTCCTCTCCTGCACCTCGTACCGGTTCTCATCGAAGAGGCGCTGGTACGAGACGCCGACGGACATGGGGATCGCCCCCGCGGACTTCGGCTTCACGCCCATCCGCACCGGCACGACCTCCCCGACTCCGATCTCGGGGATCGGGAGCACGCCCTTCGTCTCCACGTCCCCCCCGAGCTCGACCTGCACGTTCCTGGCGGGCAGCTTGCCTCGGTTCTCGATCTCGAACGCGTACTGGTTCCATTCGCCCGCCTGAAGCCCGGCACTCGGCAGCCGCAGCGCGAGGTTTGGATATCGATTCTTGATGAAATTCTGGATCTGCATCCCGATGGAGACTTCCGCCTGCTTGATCAGGATGTCCGCCATCGCCATGTCGCTCGTCCGGAGCGCCGCCTCGGCCTTGTGGAGCGAGTTCTCCGCGTCCCCGAGCTCCGCCCCGAGCTTCTTCGCGTTCGCGATCATCGTCGACACGGAGTGGACGCGCGTTTCGTACTTGTCGATGAAATGCTTCGTCCGCGATTCCTCGAGCGCCGCGCGGGCGACGGCGAGTCCTCGCTGGAACCCATCGACGTCGCCGGCCACGATTGCCTTCCGCGCGTCCTCGAGCCCGGTCCGCGCCGATTCGACTGGGATGTCGAGGCGCTCCGTCTGCGTGACCATCTCATCGAGCGTCTGGACCTCGTCCATGGAGCGCTTCACGATCTGTTTGCGCTTCGCCTCGAGGAGCCGTTCCTGGAGGTCGCCCTTCAAGCGGTAGACTTCCTCCAGGTCGTCGGCCTCCGCGGCTTCCTGCGCGTGGGTCCGGAATTCCTCGAGATCCCCTCGCGGGATTCCCAGGGAAAGACCGTCTTCGATGAGCGGGCCGAACGTCTCCACGATGGAGGCGAGGTGATTCCGACGGGCGATGTCGATCTCGTCCGAGACCCGCTTCGCGTATCCGTCGACGTCGGAGAACTCCCCCGCATCGACGAGCACCTCGGCCCGAGCGAGGAGCTCCGAGGCCATGCGGACGTCCGCGCCGAGCTTCGCGTGGGCCTCCAGCTTCGCCCGGAGTTCCGACAGGCCGTCGCGAACCCGCCGCGAATCCTTCTGGCGCCGCGCGTCCCGGAGGATGTCTTCGATGACCTTCTTGTATTCGATCGCCTCGACGTACCGCTGGTCCTTGATCGCCTCGCGGGCGTTGAGGAGGACCATTTCGGCGCGGCCGGGATCGGTCCCGGCGGATCGCGTCTCTTCCATCACGCGCTCGACCGACTTCACCAAGTCCGTCGCCGCCAACTCGAGCCCCTGCGTCAGGGCCAGGGCCATTTCCTCCGTCTCGGCGATCGCCGCCGGGACCTCCTCGAAGCGGCCGGCCTCGAACGCGGCGTCCGCCTGGGCGAGGGCTTGCTCCGCCCCGAGGATGGAGATGTCCGCTCGCGAGAGGTCCGTGATCGTCTTTCGGATCGCGGCGATCCGGGCGCGCGCGGTCTCCTGCGCCTTCCGTCGCGATTCCTTCGCCTGTTCCGAGAAGACCTTGAGGGCTTCGCTCACCTTCTGTTCGGCGGCCCGGGCATGCTCGACGGCATCCGCGTACTCCGCCCGTTCGAAATGGGCCTCGGCCGTGTCCAGGAGCGTGACGGCCTCGTCGATCCGGAGGCCTTTCTCCCGGGCGTCCTTGATCCGGCGCTCCGCGCGGGTGATGAGATTCTTGGCGGCGGCGACGAGCTCCTCCAGGAGTTCCTTTGCCGTCGAGTCGAGGTTCGCGAGGATCGCGTCGACGTCGTCGAACTTCCGTTTCTCCATCGCCTCCTCCGCCGCGCGGAGGCTTTCCTCCGCTCCCGCGATGTCGATGTCCGCCTTCCGAAGGCTCTCGATGAGCTTCTTGACCGCAATGAACTTCGTCGCCGCCGTGCGGGCCTTTTCGAGCGCGATCCGTTGTTCCTCCAGCTGTCGGGTCCGTCGCCGCTCGGAGAGGACCTGGTTGACTTGGCCGACGGCATCGAGGACCGTCCCGGGGCGACCCGCCCGAAGGTCCGCCTCCGCCTTCGCGAGGTTCGAGGAGAACTCACCGACGTCGATGCCCTCGTTGTGCGCGTTCGCGATCGCCGTGCGCGTTCGCCGCAAGGCGTCTTGGGCCTGTCCATTCAACGTGACCCGCACGCCTTCGACGAGCCCCTCGGCCGACGAGAGGAGATGTTCCGCCTCTTCCAGGGAGCCGCGTCCGACCGCCTGTTCGGCCGCCGTGAGGACGTCGGTCGCTCGGGCAAGGTCGATGTTCTGGGTGAGCAGGTCCGCGATCTGAGCGCGCACGGCCTCCATGCGTCGATGGATTCCGTCCGTCCGCTCCACCCGCACCCGGGTGTCCTCGGCATCGGATTGTCGCTTGGCCTCGAGGCTCGCGCGCGCGAGCTCCTCGACCTCCGAGATGCACGCCCTTCCCGCGTAGATCGTGTCCCCGTATCGGGCCTCGGAATAGGACGTCTCAGCGTCTGTGAGCATCTGCTCCGCCGCCTCGAGCCCGATCCCGTCGGCCCTCCCACGAGCGACCTCGCCGCGGGCCTGCCCGAGGGTCTCTGCCGCGGTGCTCCGGAGCGATTCCCGTGTCGCGGAGATGTCGTGCTCGACGCTGTCGAGGAGCGCGTCGGCCTGCACCAACCGGCGGTCCTCGACCGCCATCGCGGCGTCGGCGAGTTTCCCTTCGAGGCCGACCGTGTCGTTTTGACCCGATTGCCGCAGGGCGACGATGTCGTCCCGCGCCTGGAGGACCCGGACGTTCAAGCGTTCCTGCGTCTCCGTGTCCTGGTCCGCCATCCGCCGGTCGATCAGGGCCTGCATGTCGATCGGCCTGCCGAGGTGGATCGCCTCGTCGACTTCTCGGAGGAGCTGGCGAGCGACCTGGGGATCCAGTCCCCTCGCGGCGTTCGCCAGGACGATTTGCAACGAATTCTCCATGACGGTCCGGAAATGCGCGTCCCGCACGCTTTCCGCCGTATGCCGCGCCGCGGCGACCAAACGCCGAGCCGCGCCGACATCCTGGCCCTCGATGGCGGCTCCCAACTGGACGAGCGTCTGCTCGAACCCGGCGATGTCGGCGCCGAGGTTCTTCAGGTCGTCCCGATCCATCTGGAGGCTGGCGAACGCGTCCCGGACGGTCTTGATGAGGGTCGCCTCGCGGACGGAATCATGGGCGTCGTTGGCGAGGCCCTTGACCTTGCCGAAATCCTTCGTCGCCATCGCGACCTCGGCCTGGTCCAAGATGACCTCCGCCCGTCTCACGTCGGCCCCCTTCCGTTTCTCCCGGCCCGCCTCCCGTCGGACCTCCCGGAGGGCCGCCTCTGCGGCCGCGACCCCTCGCGCCTCGCGCAGGCTGTTCCGCGCCTGCTGGGCGAGGAGGGGGATGTCTCCGAAGACGCCGCGGCGGACCGCGTCGCGGGCCTGGGTGAGGAACTTGCGGGCCTCCCCGATGTCGACCCCTTCGTTCCGAGCGAGGTCCACCTCGGACGCGGCGCGGTCGAGGAACCCCTCCAGCCGGGCCCGTCTCGCCTGCGAGTCTGCGGTCTCCACCGCCTTCGAGGCGAGCGTCCGGATCTTTCCGTACTGCCGGACCGCGAGGGCCTTGCGAGCCTCTTGGAGGAGGGCCTCGGCATCGCCGACGGTCCCTCCCCGTTCCTTCGCGTACCGGATGCGGGCCTCGGCCTTTTCCAGACTCGTGTGGAGGGCGTCCTCCCGGCGTTCGTCGAGGCCCCGGAGCGACACCCGTTTCAGGAGGCGTTCCGCCGACGCATGGTCCCCGCGAGACGCGAGGGCCCGTGCCTGTTCGACGTTCCGCCGGAATGTCTCGGTGTCGATGCCGGCCGTCGTGGCCTCGGCGATGACCGTGTCCGCCCGGGCCAGGGCCTCCGCCACGCGCGCCTCCCGCCGGATGATGCCGGTCGCCCGTCGCGCCCCGCGGGCCAGATCGAGGGCGCGTCCGAGGTTTCCCGCGGTCACCTCCTGCTCCGCACGCTCCAGCAGACGTTGGGGGAAGGCGACATCGGCCGGGTCCTGGCCCGCCGTGGAGATGTCCTTTTTGGCCGCCGCGACGGCCCGTTGCACCTCGCCGGCGCCTGCCTGGACCGTCGGCGGCTGATCGAACGGCTGCCCGCACGCATCGCAGTCCGCCCGGCCGTCCGGGACGTCCGATTCGCAAAGAGGGCAGCGGGCCATGGCTCACACCGAAGGGATGCCCTCCGACATGGAGGGAGACGACTCCTTCGAATGTCGGGTCAGCGGGTATAAATCAAGCGTCTTCGGTATCCTGCCTGATAACTATATGGCTCGGACCGCGTCCGCGCGATTGTCCGAAAAGCTTCAGTACGTGCCTCGCCTTCCGAGCGCCCGTTCGGATCGCCTTCGCGGGATCCTCGGGGCGTGTGCTCGTTGGTGGCGGCGCGGCGGGGTCGTTCGCTCGTCGGCATGGCCGTCACGGATCCGGACGGCGTGGAGGTCGGCTACGTGTCCGGGGAAGAGCCGAACGTCCTCGTGCTCGGCGAAGGGTCCGCCGGTCGCATGCGCCTCGGTCGGCGGTACGTCCGCGGAGTCGTCGATGCGATCACCCTCTCCGGCCCTGTGGCCCAGATCTTCACCGGCCTGAACGTCGTCGATTCCGACGGCGAGTTCGTCGGGATCGTGCGGGACACGAACGAAGCGGACGACGTGCTCGATTCCTTCATCGTGGAGGACGAGCAAGGCGAGATGGTCAACGTCCTGCTGGAGGACGTCCGGTCGATCGACGAGTGGGTCGAATTATCCGTCTCCGGCGACTCCCTCTACGAAAAGGGCTAGACTTCCTCGTCCGCGGTCGGCAGCAACAGGATTCCGGTCCCGAGCCAGACGAAGAGCAAGACCGTGACGAGGATCCCTCCGTATCCGAGTCCGACGTTGACGCCCAGGAGGACGAGGGGCAGGACGATGCCGATGATCGGGCCGAGACGGACCATGCGATCGACTCGAAAGCCTGCAGGTCCTAAAGGTTTGCGCCGCGGATCATTTCGTGCGGGGTCGTCCCGCGGGCCGCGCTCATGCTCGATCCCGCGCGGCCCGTTCCGCGACCTCGCGGAGCTTCTTCAGATTCGCCGCGACATGGTCCGGGAAGATCCCGGATCCCGAGACGAGGATGTCCGCGCCGGCCCTCGCCGCGACCGCCGCCGTGTCGAGCTTGATCCCGCCATCGACCTGGAGCTCGACGGAGAGCCGCTCACGGTCGATGTGTTCTCGAGCGGCCTGGATCTTCGGGACCACGTCGGCTCGGAACGCCTGGCCCGCGAACCCGGGATGCACGGTCATCAGGAGCAACAGGTGGACTTCTCCCAGATATGGGATCGCGCGCTCCAACGGAGTCGCGGGATTCAGGACGACGCCCGGACGGACGCCGGCGTCGCGGATGGCCCGGAGGGTCTTTTTCATCTCGTGGTCGCTCTCGACGTGGACGGTGAGGTCGTCCACCCCCGCGTCGGCGAAGGGCTTGACGAAATCCTGCGGGTGCGTCACCATGAGATGGGCGTCAAACGGGATCTTCGTGAGCGGGCGGAGAGCCGACACGATCGCGGGCCCCATCGTGAGGTTCGGGACAAAGTGTCCATCCATGATGTCGATGTGGAGCATGTCGGCCCCCGCGCCCACGGCCTCCAGGACCTGCTCCCCGAGGCGGTCGAATCGTGCAGAGAGGATCGAGGGGGCGATCTTGATGGCCATCGGATCGGCGAAATGGACCGCCCCGAATAAGGATTCCTTTGCGGCCCTCTGTCCTGCGACGGCGCGATCGTCGACGGCGGGCTCAGGCGATGTGGTACGAGCTCAGGACGAGGTTGAGGCGCATGCCATCGGTGAAGAGGTGGAACTTCACGACGTTCTTCACGGTGCCGCTGTACCATGTCTGGGCCGAATGCAGCGGTTCCACGGGCATCTCGTGATCGAAGCCGAGCGCCGGATCCGATGGAGCCGACACGATCCCCGGGCGACCGGACAGGATTTCGGGCCGGCCCATGCTGACCGGGATTGCCGGGAAGGTCCCCGCGGGAGTCGAGACGTCCTCGGTCGCGCCGCTGACCAGGAAGAGGCGGACCGGGACGGTGTAGGAGAAGTTCACCATGGCGCCGAAGGTCGCGTTCGGACCGCTGAGATCCCACCTGATCCACCCGTGGACCGTGGCGTTGCCGGTCACATTCCATGTCTCGTTCGCCTGGAGGGGGAACGACCACACGTCGAGGGCGGGATCGAAGCTCGTCATGATCGTGGCGACGTACGAGGCATTGTACGTCCCCGCGGCCGTCGCCGCGGAGCCGTGGACTTCGAGCGTCCGGACCTCCTTGATGACCGCCAAGTCCGAGGCGCGGAACCAGGTGTATCCGGTCAGGGAGGCCTCTTGGAGCATGCCGGCGGCCATCGAGGCCGCGTAGGCGTCGCTGCCACTGGCCATCGGCGTGGGGTCGACCATCCATCGGATGTGCAGCGTCCCGCTCAGGCTCAAGTTGTACTGGGACGCGTCCGCCGAGACGACCGTGCGGGTCACGCTGCCGGTGGCGGAGGGGCCGTCCGCCCGGATGCCGCCGGCCGTGGCGTTCGCGTCGTAGGTCCAGGTGTCGCCCGCATGCCAGGTCGGAGCGTCGAAGGAATTGGGCCTCGGGCCCGTCCCCGCCTCGGGTCCGGCGGGCCGG
>VBLT01000147.1:2473-6200 GCA_005878615.1 Methanobacteriota archaeon | reverse complement strand
CCCTCGTCGCGAACTATGTCGAAGTCACGCAGCTCGTTCGAGACGACCACGGGGTTACCGGCGCAATCGTCCAGGATCGAACCGACGGGGCGGGCGCGGAGATCCGCGCCGAGGCCGTCGTGAATGCGACCGGGGTGTGGCTCGATCGGTTGCGGAGCCCGGTGGCGACTCCGACCATCCGACCGACCAAGGGCGTCCACATCTTCCTCCCGCGGGACCAGGTCGGAAACCGCCATGCGGTCGCCCTGACCACGAAGAGCGACGGCCGTCTCGTGTTCATCCTTCCCTGGGGAGACCTCACGCTCGTCGGGACGACGGACACCGATTTCTCAGGGGACTCGGATCGCGTGCTCCCCGATGCCAGGGACGTTGACTACCTCCTCGCGGCGGCGAACGAAGCCTTCCCCGATGCGGGCGTCGGTCGAGCCGACGTCGTCAGCGCGTACGCGGGCCTCCGGCCGCTCGTGCGACACGGGAGGGACGATCAGGCGGAGTCGGACATCTCCCGCGAGCACGAAATTTTCGTGGACCGGGACGGCCTCATCTCCGTCGCCGGCGGGAAGTTCACCACGCACCGCGCGATGGCGGAGGCCGCCGTCGACGTGGTGCAACGACGGCTCGGTAGCGCCGGCGGCAACCCGACGCCGGCCTCGAACCTCGGACCTCCCGTCCGGCCCCTCGAAGAATTCATGGCCCTCGGACTCCCGGAGGACATCGCCCTCCACCTCCAGAGCCGCTACGCGCCGGAGCAAGTCCGTCGTCATCTCGATGGCCCCGGGACCATGGAACGGATCGTGGAAGGACGACCGCACGTGTGGGCGGAAGTCGACATCGCAGTCCAGGAGGAGATGGCCCTCACGGTGACGGACGTCCTCGTCCGGAGACTCGGACTCTTCTACGAGGCCGCCGATCAGGCCATAGACACCGCGCCCGAGGTCGCGTCGAGGATGGCCCGACAGCTCGGATGGGACCGCAGCCGTGTTGCCCGGGAGGTCGAAGAATACCGGGCCCTCGTCAGGGACCATCGCGTCTTCCGGGAGGACCGCGGTGACTGAGGTCACCTTCATCGCGCACCGGGCCGCCGCAACCGCCGGACTCGCCGCTGGTGGCAGGAGCGCGAACCAGCCTACCCGACGACGTTGCGGACGACCTACGAGGCCTTGACGTCCGGATACCCGGTCATGTCTCGGAGCTGACGAGAGCGGCGCGGGCCGGGAGGAGAGCGGCCGGCCCTGGGGCCACAAAGGGGATAGCCCCGGGCAGATTCGAACTGCCGTCGCGAGGTCTCCCCTCGACCGATTCGGTCGATCCAGAGCCTCGAATCACTGGCCCGCGACCGCTTCACGGTCACGTTTGGCCGCTAGACCACGGGGCTGCAATCGCGTTTCAACGGAGAGGACGTATTTTGAGTTTTCTCACTGCGCGGCCTCCGTGAGCCGTCGGACCACCCAGTCCTTTTCGAGGACCGCGAGAAACGGTGCGGCCCGAGGCCCCCTCTCCGATCCGAGGAGGACCAGATAGAGGTCCCGGAAGAAGCGATTCGTCTCGACGGGCAACGATCCGCTCTTCGTCAAGGTGACCATCGCCTCCTTGATGGCGTCCTCCGTCCAGCGGAGCGAGGCTGCGCGCGTCGCGAACATCCGGAGGGCATCGTGGTCGCCTGGCTGGAGCTGCCTCTTCACCTCCGGAGGGATCTGTTCGAGGAGCTTCACTCGGTTCTCCGGCGCTTGCTTCTCCACCCAGATCCGGGATTGCGCGAGACGTCGGGCGATCCGATCCCGTTCGAGGGCGTTCGGTGCACGGGTCAGGATGCCCGTGTCCCGCAGTCGTTTGATGCACCACTCGACTCGATCCGCATCGGGACTGATCTGGGACAGGAACGCGGCATGCCGGTACGAGAGCGCAAAGGGTTTCGCCTTCGGCGGCGGGGAGAGTTGTGCGAGTTCGAAGGACCTCGCTTGATCTTCGTCGTCCCCTTCGCGTTCGTCGGAGTAGAACAGGTCTTCGGCGCGGTCGTACAGGTCGTGGTAGGTGTCGACCCGATAGAGATCGAGGATGACCCGTCGGAAGATCGGATTGAACGCGTAGAGGTATCGCAGGACCTCTGGGTCCGCGACCTCCACCCATTGGACCGGCGTGAAGCCGAGGAAATCCGAGGAGCCCATGTCCCCGAGGTCCTTGCCGCGGTCCGAGATGCCGACCCACTCGTAGGGGATGCCCATCGGCGGCCGGAAATGCATGACCACCTCGGCGATCTCCTTGCACGAGTCGCGCGAGCCGCCCGGGGTCGCGTGATCCTTTCCGAACGGCTCGATGTCCACGTGGTAGACCTTCCAGAGGGCGGGCCACTCGAGCCTCCAGTTCAGCTTCCCTTTCTCGATCGACGACTTGCCGACGTGGCCGCAACGTTCGCATCGGTACGAGGCGCTCGTGCCCTCGATCGCTGTCGTCTTCGCGCCGATCGTCTGGCACTGCTCGCAGAACGCCTCGAAGGGAATCCATCCGGCGGGGTACGGATGACGGGCCCGGTACTTGTTCACGACCGTCCGGACCTCCTCGGCCCGGGCCGCGAGGTCGCGGACGAGCGCCTGCATCTCCGGATTCCGATAGGCCTCGGTCGTGCTCACGATGCGGACGTTCGGGGCGAACCGATCGAGGACGCCGCCGAAGTCCTGCCAGTAATGCTCGACCCAATTCGCGTGGCAGCCGAAGGGATCGGGGACGTCGATGAGCCGTCGTCCGACATACTTCCGTCCGTCTTCCTTCGTGAACTGGGCGATCTGCCCCTCCTTGCCCTTCCACTCATCTTGGGTATAGAGGACCAGGCTCTGAATCGGCTTCCGTCCGTCCTCGCGCAGGCTCCGTACCAGGAGCTGGGAAAGCGTGATCTCGCCGCGGAGCCGGCCGACATGTTGCAAGCCGCTGACGCTCAGGCCCGCGTTGACGACCAGGTCCGCCTTCGCCCCGACGTAGGCCTTCGCCTCCGGCAGAAGCTCATCGTACCAATGGGTCAGCGGCCCTCACCACAGGTCCGAATGGGGAGAACGCCTAAAGCTTTGCGCGGGTCAGATCGACCGCGCCCGGATCAGGGCGCGTAGCGGGACCCCGGCAAGCTCGTCCTGGGCCGTCTTGTTCACGAGGACGACGGCCAAGACGACGGTCCCTCCCAACTCGTGGACGTCGGAGATCGCGCCTTTGATCGTGTCGCCGGTCGAGAGGACGTCGTCGACGATCAGGGCCTTTTTCCCCTGCGGCGACGCATAGTTCGAGGAAAAGGCGCCGCCCTTCCCGTGGCGCTCCTGGCTCGGCCGGTAGATCATGAGCTCCTTGCCGAGCTCCTCGCTGATCAACGCGGCGAGGGGGATGCCATTGATCGCGACGCCGATCACCCCGTCCGCATCGATCTGGCGCTTCTCCATCTCCTCCAAGGCGATGTCGGCCATCGCCGCGGCCATGAACCCGATGCGGTTGCCGTAGACGCCGATGGACCGCCAACCGATCTTCACGTCTTTCGGGGGCTCCCCGCCCTTCACCCCGCGCGTCAGGAGCCAGGTGACCGTCTCGGGGGACAGGTGCAGCTCGTCCGCGATCTCCTTCTCGGAGAGGCCCTTCTCCTTGTACTCGAGGGCTCTCTTCGCGATCGCGTTCACGTCTTTCATCCGTTCACTCGCTCCAACTCGCGCGATGCCGCATGCCGGATATCAAGGTATCGCACTCGGGTCGATGC
>VBLT01000147.1:0-2387 GCA_005878615.1 Methanobacteriota archaeon | reverse complement strand
CGTGCTCAGACCGGAACTCGGCGTCCGCTCTTGTCCCGGCGGTACCGGCCGAACTCTTCCGACTTGGCGAGCTGGTCTCCGGTGAAGATCGGGCCGTCCCAGCAGACGAGCTTGTCGTCGAGGGCGCAGGCGTCGCAGATGCCGATGCCGCACTTCATGTACCGTTCGAGGCTCGCTTGCACCGGGAGGCCTTTTTGCCGCGCCAAGTCGACGACGGCGGCCATCATCCTCTCGGGGCCGCACGTGATGACCTGGGCGAACGACTCGCGGGCCAGGAGCTTCTCGGCCAAGGTCGGCACGAACCCTGCGGAGCCGCGGGACCCGTCGTCCGTCGCGATGTGCATCTCCCCGGCGGCGTTGGCCCGTTCAACGAACAGCAGTTCCGCGGCGGTCCTCGCGCCGACCGCGGTCACGACGCGGGCCCCTTGCTGCGCGAACGCCTCGATCGCGGCGATCATCGACGCCATGCCGCTCCCGCCTCCGACCGCGAGGACGCTCGGGCCTTCCAGCTGGAACGCGTTCCCGTAGGGCCCGCGGACTCCGATCCGATCCCCGGCGGTGAAGGCCGCCAAGGCGTGGGTCGCGTCCCCGTAGTCGCGGACCGTGATGCCCTTGACCGCGCCGAGGTGGGACAGGGCCATCGGGAGCTCGTCGTAGCGGGGGATCCAGACCATCAGGAACTGCCCCGGCTTCCCGCCGAGGTCCCCCCGGAACCGGTAGGTCGTCGTGGTCGGCGTCTCCCGGACGATCTCCAGGAGGGGCACGACCTGGATCCTAGGCATGGGCGACCCCGATCGCCTCCGGGACCGACTGGAAGCCGGCCTCCTCGAGGAGGGAGGCCATCTCCCTCGCGATCTCGTTGAAGACGCCGAGGCCGCGCGAGAGGATCGCGGTGCCGACCTGGACCGCGCTCGCCCCCGCCATGATGTACTCGAGGGCGTCCCGGCCCGATCCGACGCCGCCGACGCCGATCACCGGGATCTGGACCTTCTCGCAGATGTCGTAGACGGCCCGCACGCCGATCGGACGGATCGCGGGGCCGCTCAGCCCGCCGAAGCGGTTCGCGAGGGACGGCATCTTGAGTTCCGGCGTGATCGCCATCGCCTTCATCGTGTTGATCGCGACGATGCCGTCCGCCCCGCCTTCCTCCGCGGCGACGGCGAACTTCGCGATGTCCTGGACGTTCGGGGAGAGCTTGGGGAAGACGGGGATGTCGACGACGTCCTTCACCTCCCGGGTGAAGTCCCGGACCGCGGCCTCGTCCTGGGCGATCTCCGTCCCGAGGCCCTTCGCATGCGGGCAGGACAGATTCAGTTCGATCGCCTGGACGCCGTACGTCGACATCTTCGCCGCGACGGCGGCGTACTCGTCCGCGTCCTTGCCGTAGACGCTGCCGATCACGACCGCGCCCGCGGCCTGGGCCCGCTTGACCTCGTGCTCGTATTCGATGACGCCAGGATTCGGCAGGCCGACCGCGTTCAGGAGACCCGCGTCAAGCTCGACAATCGTCGGGTTCGGATACCCTTCCCGCGGCTGCGGTCCGACGCTCTTCGTCACGACGGCGCCGGCGCCCGCCTGGTACACGCGGGCCATGGACCCGCCCGTCTCATCGAGAAATCCGGACGCAAGCATCGTCGGGTTCCGCAGGGCCACGCCGGCGATCTCCGTCCGGAGGTCCACCATTTCGGCGGACGGAATCGACGGGTCGTCTAAAGGCTTTGGGTGGCCTTCCGGATTGGAGGACCGAACGCCCGTCCCCCGAGAACCTTTATTGGGACCGCCCCGCATCTGAAGTCGAATGCGGGTCGCGGATCTCGGGGTGGATCCTCGGGTCGTCGAAATCCTGAAGGGCCAGGGGATCGAAGAGCTCTACCCGCCGCAGGTCGATGCGATTGGACCCGCCCTCCTCGGGGAGAATCTCGTCCTCGCAATCCCCACCGCGAGCGGTAAGTCGCTCGTCGCGTACCTCGCGATCCTCGCCTCCGTCCTCCGGAAAGGGAAGGCCCTTTACATCGTCCCTTTGCGCGCCCTCGCGGCGGAGAAGTACGAGGACCTCAAGGAGTTCGAACCGCTCGGGATCAAGGTCGGCATCAGTGTCGGCGATTACGATTCCGTCGATCCGACCCTCGAGAAGTTCGACGTGATCGTCGCGACCTCGGAGCGGGCCGACTCCCTCCTCCGCCACCGGACGAATTGGCTCCAGCAACTCTCCGTGGTCGTCGCAGACGAGGTCCATCTCATCAATGACGCGGATCGCGGACCCACGCTGGAAGTCACGCTAGCCAAGCTGCGGCAAGTCAATCCGCGGGCCCAGGTGTTGGCCTTGAGTGCGACAATCAAGAACTCGGATCAACTCGCAAAATGGCTGGAAGCCGAGCATGTCAAGA
>VBLT01000146.1 GCA_005878615.1 Methanobacteriota archaeon | reverse complement strand
CTGGAATGGCTCTATCCGACGAAGTCCGTGTACGACTACCCCAGCTACATCGCGATCGAGGGCGGCGAGCTCGCGCAGTTGTTCGCCCTCCATTCCCGCGAGAGCGGCGCCGAGCTCCGGTCGGAGGAGGTCCTGGATCTCGAACGGCTGCCCTCCGGTTTCCGGGTCCGAACCCGCGAGGGCAACGCGTACGAGACGCGGACCATCCTGCTCGCGATGGGCATGGGGCTGTTCGAACCGAAGCGGCTCGACGTCCCCGGCGAGGCCGAACTCGAGGGGAAGGGCGTCGAGTACCGCGTCCGGGACCGCCACGAGTTCAAAGGCAAACGCGTGATCGTCGTCGGCGGAGGCGACAGCGCCCTCGAGATCGCGCTCGAGATCTTCGCCGCCGCGAAGCAGGTGATCCTCGTGCACCGCCGCGGGGAGTTCCGGGCGATGGAGAAGAGCGTCGAGGCGGTCCTGAAGAGCCCGATCCATGTCCTGTTCAACTCCGAGGTCACGAGCATCGAGGGGGACCGCCGCGTCGAGCGCGCGGTGGTCTACGACAACCGCACGCTACAGAAGCAGGTCTTCGACGTCGACGCCGTGATCGTGAACATCGGCTTCCAGCCGAAGATCACGCCCCTCCCGAAGTGGGGGGTCGAACTCGAGGGCGAGAGGTTGATCAAGGTCAAGGCCGACATGTCCACGTCCGTCCGCGGGATCTACGCGTGCGGCGACATCGTCTCGTATCCGGGGAAGGACAAGCGGATCGTGACCGGGTGCGGCGAGGCCGTGACGGCGGTCATGTCCGTGTACAAGTACCTCAAGCAGCCTTACTGGGTGTGAGGGCCCGCAGCAGCGGCGGGAGCGCCTCCGGCGTCTCGACCAGATGGTCGACGCCCGCGGCCTCCAGGGAATCCCGGGTGCCGTAACCCCACGTGACGCCAATCGACCGGGCGCCCGCTCCCTTCGCGGCGCGCACGTCGTTCTCCGTGTCCCCGACGACGGCGCATTCGGAGGGTTGGACTCCGAGCGTCTTCGCGGCTTGGAAGATCGGATCAGGGAACGGTTTCTTGCGCGGCACGGAATCGCCGCCGAGGACAATCTCGAAGGCGGGCAGGAGGCCCGTGACCTTGAGGGCTTCGATGGTCGTGTCACGCCTCTTGTTCGTGACCGCCGCGAGCTTCCAACCTCGGAGGGTCGCGACGGCCTCGGGAATTCCGGGATAGGGGCGCATTCCCTCGCGGACCGATTCCGCCTCGACCTTCTGGAACACCACGATCGCCTTCGCGGCCTCGGTCGCGGACAGGCCGCACCGCTCGTAGATCACTTCGATCGGGGTGCCGATCCATTGCGCCGCGACGGAGCCGGGCACCGCGTCGCGGCGGACCGCGGCAAGGCCCGCGTCGAACGCGCGGATCCAGGCGTCGCGGGTGTCGAGCAGCGTCCCGTCGACGTCGAACAGGACCGCGCGGATCCGCGGGATGTCAGGCCTCCTCCTCTCCGAGCCGCCACAGGTCGTCGCCGACATTGTGGAGCGTCTGGATCGCCTTCCCCTTCTCCTCGCGGGCCATCGTCGGTCCGTCCATGATCGCCCGGCCGACGGCGAGCGCTCGGCGGTTCTTCTCGTCGCGGACCCACACGATGTCTCCGGCGCGAATCGCCGGGTCCGCCTCCACAATCCCTGGGGCCATCACGTCGGCCCCGTTGTAGATGAAACGGACCGCCCCCATGTCGACGGTCACCCAACGCTTGGTCGCGGGAAACGCCAGGAGCGCGCGCACGGTCGGCGCGACCTGGTCGCCCAGCAGGAGGACGATCGGTTCGTCCCCGCGGAGCACGAGGCGGTGGGGGCCCGCCTCCGCCTCGTCGATCGGGGAGTCGTCCTCCGGGACGGTCATCCCGAACTCATTCGCGAGACGGCCGAGGAGGTCCGTGACGTCCTTGCGTCGAAGCCGCGCGCGGCGACGGATCTTCAGGGCCATGCGGACCTCGGGATGCGGCCGCGGAAGATAACCCTTGGTCGGCGATGGCTATATTTATCCCTCGAATTGCATTAAAATAAGTCGGCGACGGTCCCTTCGGACCGCAGCCGCTGCGCTTCGACATTCTGGGGATCGAGTCGGATCGCCTCGTCCAACATTTTCCTCGCGCGCGCGGTCTGCCCGAGGGCCTGCCATGCGCGGGCCGCGTCGAGCCACGCCTCCGAGTCCGACGGACGGAGCCCCAGCGCCGCGTCGAACGCCGCGATGGCCTCCTTCGGCCGACCGAGGTCGAGGAGGCGCTGGCCCTTCCGTCGGTACGCAAGGTCTCGGACCTCCGACGGGCTGCGGATCGCGGCATCGTGGTCGGCCAATGCTTCGTCGGTGCGGCCGAGGGCGGCATGGATGTCGGCCCGGAGGAGAAGGGCCTCGGAGCTGAGTTGCGCATCGCCCTTCACAGCGTCCAAGGCTTCCACGTCCTTGCCGGTCGAGTGAAGCCAGCGCGCGAGCTCGAGGGACGCTTCTCCGATCCCCGACGCCTTCGCCTTCTCGAAACTTTCGATGGCCTCCGCGCCACGCCCCATGGCCGCGAAGGCGCGACCGGCCGCGAGCCATCCGCGGGGATCCTCCGGGTGTCGCGATTCGGCCTCGTCGGCCGGCACCAAGGCGTCCGCGGGCCGACCGAGTCGCAGCAACAATGCGGACAGGCGGACCAGGGCCTCCGCGGAAGGGCTTTTCGAAGCCGCGGCCGCGTAGTCTTCGACCGCTTCGTCGACGCGTTCGAGATCCTCCAGAAGGAGGGCTCGGTGGTAGTGCAGCTCCGCGTTCTCGGGATCGAGGTCCAGGGAGGCGCGGAAGCATTGCAGCGCCTCATCGTAGCAGCGTTCGGCCTCGAGGGCGTTCCCCATCTCCTCCAGGATCTTGCCGCGGAACACCCACGCCTCCTCGTATTCACCGTTCAAGATGAGCGCGTTGTTCAGCGCGTCCCGCGCCTCCTCGAGTCGGCCAAGACGGTGCAAGGCCTCGGCCTTCGCCATCCACGCATGGTCGTAGTTCGGATTCAGCTCGAGGCTCTGGCCGATCAGCTCGAGGCCTTCCTCGTGCCGGCCGAGGTTGTCGAGCGCGTGGCCCTTCGCGTACAGCGCGTAGTCGAAGTCCGGCTTGATCTCGAGGCTCTTGTCGTGGTACTTCAGCGACTCCGCGTGTCGGCCCATCTTGTTCAGCGCATTCCCGATGTTGTTCCACGCGATCTCGTATTCCGGGTTCACCTCGAGGCCGCGCTCGAAGTAGGGGATCGATTCGTCGTAGCGGCCGAGGTTGTAGAGCGCATTGCCGAGGTTGTTCCAGAGGACCTCGTCCCCCCGGTCCAGCTCGATCGCCTTCTGGTACGCGGCGACGGCCTCCTCGAGGCGGTTGATCCCGTGGAACGTGTAGCCTTTGTTGTACCAAGCCTGCTTGTACGTCGGATTGATCGCGAGGGCCTTCTCGTAACACGCGAGGGCCTCGTCGTGGATCCCGAGCATGAAGAACGTGAAGCCCTTGTTGTTCCACGCCTCCTCGTTGTCCGGGTCCGCCGCGATCGCGCGGTCGTAGGCCTCGACGGCCTCCTCGTAGCGCTCGAGGGCGTACAGGGAATCGCCGAGGCCCGTCCACGCATCCGCGTCTGTCGGATCCGCGGCCGTCGCGGCCTGGTACGCGGCGACGGCCTCCTCGATTTTGTTCAGTTCCTCCAG
>VBLT01000056.1 GCA_005878615.1 Methanobacteriota archaeon | reverse complement strand
GTCGCGGTCAAGGGAGGACCTCGATTCCTCCTGGAGACGGACTACATCGATGATCCGAGGCGACCCGGAGCCGTCCTCGGTCCGACCACGGTCCCCCGGAAGACCCGGGCCTGGCTCGCCACGGGCCTTCTCTCGGAAGAGGACTGCGAGATCATTCACAAGGACCTTCCGGAGAGAACCTACGAGATCGAACTTCGCCCCTAACGCAGGTCGTCGCATAGCTTCGCGATGTTCAATGCAGGATGCGGAAACTGCGGAGGTCCCGTTGCGGTTCGTGCCAGGAGACCTCGACCGTTTCCACGCTCGCATACGGCTGCGACGTCTTGTTCCATTCGATACAGGCTTCGATGCCCGGCCGGTCGCCCTGGAACACCGCCTCCACGCTGCCATCGCCGCGGTTCTGGACCGATCCGCGGAGCCCGAGCGCTTCCGCTTTTTCGGCGCAGTTCGCGCGGAAGTAGACCCCTTGGACGCGTCCCCGGAAAATCACCACGGCGCGGACTTCCATCACAATATCCATCAGGATTGAGTCAAAGAACCTTGCGCTGCCGAACGGGGGACGACGAATCCCGATTCAACGGGACGGCGTCATCCTTTCCCGGCTAGCCGTCACCGATCTCCGGCTCCCGCCAAGTCTCGAGAATCTTCTCTTGCACGAACGGAAGTAACCTGGGAGACCGTCCGGCGGAAATGGGAGTGCGGACCTTCCCTTGGTCGTCGACCGCGAGCAAGCCCACGCGTTCCGCGTCGAAACGCCATCGCTCGCGATAGGCTCGCGACGCTGCCGCCAGGGGCATCGCGACCCACGTCCAGTCCGCGGCGAGTTGATACGCGACCGCTTGGCGCAAGGCTTCGGCCCAGTCGTGCAGTTTCATCTCAATCGCCGTCACGTTCTCCCCCCGCCAAGCGAATAGGTCGGCGCGCCGGCGGACGATCGGTACCTCCACGCGGACGCAGAATCCTGCCGCTCGGAGCCAAGCGCATAACGGTTCGGCAAGGTCGGCCTCGAACCGAAAGGCCATCGTCGCTCGAAATGCCGAGGGTCAAGAAAAGGTTCTGGCGGGTCGGCCGAATCGCGCCGGGCCTCGCTCCTCGCCGAATCGACCTCGTCGTCCTTATCCGGTCTCGGGCTCCGAAAGAACTTTCTTATACGCTCGGCCGCTATGGAAGCCTTCCCCGCGGCGGGTCCTCCATGAAGCGGAACAAGGTCCAAGACCTCCGGGTTTCCGACTTCATGACGACCGACCTCCTGACGATCGGGCCCGACGAGACCATCGGGGACGCCCTCGGGAAGATGAAGGCCCGTGATGTCCACGAGCTCCCCGTCCTCGAACGGAAGAAGCTCGTCGGAGTCGTGACTCTCGGCGAGCTGATGCGGCGCAGGAACCTGCCTCCTGCGACGAAGGTCTCGACGGTCCTCCAGGTTCCGCCGGAGGTCACGCCTGAAACGCGACTGCCCGAGGCGGCCGAGGAGATGATCAGCTCGGGATTCCGCGCGATTCCCGTGGCGAAGGGAAAGGCGCTCGTCGGAATCATCTCCCGCTCCGACCTCGTGCGGGCCCTCGTCGAGACGAAAGCCCTCGAAGGCGTCCGCGTCCGCGACTTCATGACGCCGAATCCGCAGGCCGTCGCGGAGAACGACACGGTCGAAAAGGCCATCCAGATCATGCGGTCCCTCGGGGAACGTTCCGTCCCGGTCGTGGACAAGAATCGGCACCTGAAGGGCGTCGTCGGGATGAAGGACGTCGTCGACCTGTTCGCTCGACCGAAAGTCCGCGAACAGTACGGCGAGCATGCTGGCCGCGAGGAGAAAATCCTGCTCGAAGTCCAGAGCGTCATGCGGTACCCTCCGCTCACCGTCGGACCCGATGCCGATGCCCACCGCGCGGCCGAGCTCATGGCGAAGAATCACATCTCATCGGTCATCGTGACGGAGAACGACGAGCCGGTCGGGATCATCACGACCCAGGACCTCATGCAGTTCCTCGCGGGCCTGCGCGAGCGGGAACAGCTGTTCGTCGAGATCAGCGGCCTCGACGACGAGCCTCCGGAAGCTTACGACGAAATCTACTCCGTCATCGAGAAGGAAATGCGGCGCATCGCGGAGTTCACCGAGCCGAGGACCCTGACGATCCATTTCCAGAAGTACAGCCCGGAAGGCAATCGATTCAAGTACTCCCTCCGCGCCCGTTTCACGACAGCCCACCGGGTCTATCACGCTCACCACTTCGACTGGGATCTCCACGCGGCGCTGAAAGGACTCCTCGAGACCTTGGGAAAACGGATTCAGAAGGAGAAGGAACGCCGCATGGCGGAACGGAAGCGCGTCCGTTCAACGTAGGTTCCAGTAGTCGCGCTGCGCCCGTCGCGTCGCTTCGATCGCCGGACCGCCGCGACCTTGGTCGTCCAGGACTTCCGTCAACGCGAGGGGAAGGGAGCGACCCTCCAAGGCGGCCACGACGCCCGCGACGACTTCGCTCAGGGCTTCGAGATGGTAGCCGCCTTCCAACGCGATCACGAAACGGTCCCCGCAAAGGCAAGCGGCCAACGCGGCACTCCGGGACATCAGGTCCACGTAGGCCGGCGAGGAGAGCGTGAGGGACGTCAGCGGATCGCGGTAGTGCGCGTCGATGCCCAGGCTCACGAGGATCACCTCCGGTCGGAATTCGGTGAGGATCGGCTCGATGATCGACTCGGTCGCGGCTCGGTACGAGGCATCCCCGCAACCTGCCGTGAAGGGGATATTCACCGTGAAGCCCCGGCCTTCTCCGGTCCCAACATCCTCCGCCGGCCCGGTGCCGGGATAGATGCCGAACTGGTGGGTCGACACGTACAGCACCGACGAGCTGTCCGCGAAGATGTCGCGGGTCCCGTTCCCGTGGTGGGCATCGTAGTCCAAGATCGCGACCTTGCGGCCCTCTGCGGCTTGCTCGGCGGCCGCGACCGCGACGTTGTTCAGGTAGCAGAATCCCCCGCCGTAGTCCGGACCCGCGTGATGGCCCGGCGGACGGACGAGGGCGACCGTCGCCCGTTCGTCCCGCACGGCGGCGCGGGTGGCATCGAGGACCGCGCCCACCGCACGCGTGGCGATCTCGAACGTCTCCGGGTGCACCGCGGTCTCCGGGTCCACGGACCCCTCGCCGAGATGTTGCAGGAGTTCCACGTAGGTATCCCGGTGCACTCGACGGAGATCGGCGACGGCCGCCGTCGAAGGTCGCACGACGTCTCGCCACAGCCCCTCTTTCTCGAGCCGTTCGACGATCGACCGCAGCCGATCGGGCCGCTCCACATGGAAGGGAGAGGCCACGTGGTCCAAGAACCGCGGGTCGTAGACGATCACGACCGCAGGAATGACAGGGCCGATTTCAAGGCATCGTCCGTCGACGAATCAGG
>VBLT01000076.1:10021-23983 GCA_005878615.1 Methanobacteriota archaeon | reverse complement strand
GACCCATGACATCGCCTACCGGGAGTACACAGGGTCGTGGGGGCCAGAGCAATACTTGGATAACACAAACAACGCCACGGACCTTCAGTATTCGGTGCTGGAGTTGGCACCAAAGGCTCAAAGTGACCAAGTCGGGTTGATGGCCGGGACCACGAACGGCGTCGACACCGCCTGGATCTGGAGCGGGACCGCCTTCGGATCGTTCACCGAGGTTACGGCGACCGGCTTCACGTCCACCTTAGGTCACAGGATGGCCATCGCGTGGGAGACGAATTCCGGCCACCTCCTCGCCGTGGCCGCCGCAGGCCCGTTGGGAGAGACCATCGTCTATCGAGAGTTCACGACGAGCTGGAGCTCGTCTTCCACATACCCGTGCGGTACGTCGGGGAAGAGCGACTATTGGTTGTCCTTGAAACCGAATCCCGTCTCCACGACGGACGAGATGATCCTCCTCATTGGCCAGACCTCGAGCCCCGTCAGCACCTGCTATTGGAGCGGAAGCGGGTGGTCGAATTTCGTGACCCACGACGCTGCGAGCGACAGTTGGACCACCCGGTCCGAGGACTTCGCCTGGGAGAGCACCGGAAGCAGAGGCCTCCTCGTTTGGGGGACGACCGCAGGACAGATCACGTACCGCACGTTCACCGCGCCGAACACATGGGGGACGATCACGAATGTGGCGATGGGCACGACCTCCCATTACTGGGTCACCCTGCGCACGAACCCGTTCCCACAGCCTGGAAGGCCGAAAATCCTAGGCGCGGTCTTGGATCTCAATGACGACCTAGGTGCGATTACCTGGGATGGAAGCGCGTTTACGGTCGTCGGCGCGAACTCGTTCACCGCGAATGCGGGCAGTCACACCTTTGAGAACTTCGACTTGCAATACCATCCCGCGCCGGGGTCGGTGTACTACAAGAACCGCGCAGGAGGGACGTGGCGGCCCACGGTGATTTGGGGCACGACCTACACCGGTCTTTCGGTGGACGTGTCACCGCAGAACAACTACGTGGCATTGGCTGGCTACTATGATAGTGCGGCCGATCAGGCGGCCATTGCATATCGTTCAAACACTGGAAGCAGCACCATCAACAGTCCGAAGACACGGACCTGGGATGGCTCGACCTGGAGTGCCGAGGCCGAACAGGCGAACGCCAACAACCCGATCCGGGTTGTCCGGATGGCGTGGTCGCCGACGGATGCAAATACCCGCATCATCGTGACGGAGAGCGACGACGGCTTCCTCGATGCCTACGTGTGCACGCCGACTTGCGTCGTGACGAACAACATCGGCCAAGTGTGGTCGACGGCGCCCGCTAGCGGCACACCACAGGCTCGGTTCGATATCGCCTATGAACAGGTCAGCGGGAAAGCGGTCCTGGCCTACCACAAGGAAGGGGGGAGCGGGACGCAGGACCTCGCCTACAAGACCTACTCTGGAGGAAGTTGGAGCGCGGAGCAGTACATCGACGACCCGGGCAGCGCATCCACTCACTACGTGTACTCGGTGGTCAAGCTCGCTTCTAAGAGAGGAAGCAATCAGATTGGATTGATTGGCGGTGATTTGACGAACACGCGCGTCAACGCTTGGATCTGGGATGGTACAGCCTGGGGAAACTTCGTGGCGATCGCGACGACGAATGTGGGTCCGGTGGACCGCGACAACGCGGACCTCGCGTGGGAGTCCGGCTCCGGGAACCTACTGGCGGTCGCTGCGAGCAATAGTGCAAGCATCGTCTCCAAGGAGTACACCACCTCTTGGGGCAGCGCCGTCACCTTTGCCTGCGCGAGTGGTGCGACAATCCGGTACACCCGACTGAAGGCGAACCCCCTCGCGACGGCGAACGACATGGTCCTCGCGGTCGTGGACGACCCCAGCTACAATCTGAGCACCTGCTACTGGAGCGGGAGCGCATGGGCAAATCAGTTGACACATGGCGTGATCGCCCAAGTCAACTTCCGCTCGTTCGATTTCGCATGGGAGGCGTCAGGGAGCAAAGGCCTCCTCGTGATGAGCACTGCCCCCAACAATCTCGCATACCGCACGTTCACGGCTCCGAATACCTGGGGGACGATCACCACGGTGGCCACGGGCTCCACCGACCATACGTGGATCCAGACCCGGACCAATCCCGTGTCAGGTGGCACGATCAAGATCCTCGGCGCCGCCAGCGAGAACACCGCCCAGAGCCTCGGGGGATTCAAATGGGACGGGACGACGTTCACCGTGATCGGTACGAGCACCTTCACGGCCAGCACGGGCGGCTTCATGGACAACGAAATGTTCGACCTGAAGTACCCGGACGTACGGCTGGGCGGAACGGGGGAGATTCGACAGATGGTCTGCAAGGATCTCGCCGTGAGCAACTGTGATACACCCGCGAAATTCACGAAGTGGGACGGCACGGCGGGGGTCGACACGGTGGCGATGGGGGTGGCGAGCGGCACCTATCCCTCTCTCGCGACAACGTGGGACGCGAACGCAGATTTGTGGGTCGCCTATGAGAAGGACGTGAACGGGACCAGCCGGGGAATCTATGCAAGGTTCCTCGACTACCCGGCCGCCGGCTGGCAGGCCCCCGAGACGGTCGACTCCTTAGCAGGGACCATCCTCACACGCCCGTCCATCGGTGTCGACAAGGACAACAACGTGCACGCTCTGTACGTTTCGACGTCTGGGCCGCAGCTGTATTACAAGCTGCGCACAGGCGGCGCTTGGGGATCACGGACCGCCATCGATACATCGTCAGACTCCCCATCGCTCATGGTTCGGGCGCCGAACGACGCGATGTACGGAACCGCCTCCGGTGGTTTGTATTGGAAGTCGTCGACGTCGGAGACCTACTTCTATTACATCCCGGAGTTCGAAACGGTGATCGCCCCGGTCCTCGGGGTCCTCGGCATCGCCCTCTTCCTGGGACGTCGCGGCCGAGTCCGCGGGAAGAAGTCGGCAGCCCGTGCTGCTTCCTGACCGCCGACGCGCGCATCAGGACTGCGATCGACTCGCCGCTATCGGGCTAAGTGATAATCTAGCCGGAACCTCCTTAGCTCCTCCTGCGAATGAATGACATACCTGCCGTTGTGGCATTTATTTCGTAAAGGAGGGAGAACTCTGCACGTGGAATCGATGATCCTGGCCCAGCTGACGCCCCGCCGATTCCGGGCGTGCCTGCCGCTCATATTCGCGGTGTGCCTCGTCCTCGTCGCGTCCATCCCGGCGGTGGCCGGAGACTCGGAGCGCCCCGTGCACGCCTCGATCTTCGTCAGCAGCACCGAATCCTCCCCGGCGGACAACCTGAGCTTCTGGATTTGGATCGAGCCCCTCAAGCAGAAAGCGCGCAAGCTCGTGATCACGGAGGCGCCGCTCGACGGACTCGAGGTCCTGTCCACGACCATCCCGGATTCGTGCCTCGAATCGAGGCGGACCTGGGTCTGCATCCAGGACGACTTGCGTCCGTTCTCGATTGCGGTGCAAGCCGTCGCGGGGCCGGGCACGGAAGGAAGGGACCTCGTCTACGGCGCGTCCGTCGCCCTCTGGAAGAACGGCGAAGGCAACGAGGACTCCATGGACCCGATCCAATTGAGCTCCATCGTCCACGTGGTCCCAGCGAGCGTGGTCGGGGAGCCGAAGGTCGACGTGCAGCTGGAGGCGAACGAATCCGCGATCATGCCGGGAAACCCGGTGACCTACCGGGTCGATGTGACGAACCTGGGGAACACGACGGCGCACAACGTGTCTGTCGTCGTCACGATCCCGACTGCGATGGTCGTGACGTCTGCGGCCCCGGAACCGACGATCCGAGACGGACGGCTGACGTGGATCCTCAATTCGGTACCGGTTGGATCGACGTGGTTGTTCTTCACCGCAACATTGCCTCCTGCAAACGCGTTGCAGCAGGTGGACGCGGCCGTTGCGGCGACTTACGGCAATGCGAGCGGCGGCCAGGTCCGCCTCGCGAACGTACCCACCTCGCTGGTCGTCCTTCCGATGCGACCTCAGGCTCCCCTCTCGCCGCTGCCGGCACTGTTCGTCCTGGCCGTCCTCGCCTTCGTCTTGAAATCCCTGTTCCTCCCCGCGGGTCCCCTCGTCCCCGCCTTGCGCGGTCCCGCCGGCCCGGCCGAGGTTTTCCTCCTCCACCGAAGCGGAATCCTCCTGCACCACGTCACCCCGATTCATTCCGCGGGCCTGGACTCCGACATCGTCGGAGGGATGCTCTCGGCGATCCGGATGTTCGTCGAGACGACGATGGATCCGTCCACCGGGCCGTTGCAGGAGATCCGATTCCGCGGCGGGAGCATCGTCTTCGTGACGGGGGAGAACGCGACCTTGGCCGCGCTCAATGCTAAGGGGAACCGGGTCCGATTCGGTCGCCGTGCGTTGGGATTCCTGCGCCAATTCGAAAAGTCGAATGCTCAAGCCCTCAAGAACTTCGATGGGGGCGCATCGCCTCTCCTTGGGATTGACGACCTGATGAGCCGCATTTCTTCGTGAACGATTGGAACGAGAAGCGAGCCGGGTGGCCGGGATGTCCCCCGGCTGTAACAGCGCGTGTCACGGCCAAGCGAATGCTCACTCGACGCCCTGACCCTAGCCGGGGGATTGTTGGACGCCGCGTTGTCCCCCTGTCACGGAACGCCCCGAACCCGGGGCTGTCGAGGAGGGACCCATACGGCATCCTCTCCAGGCTTGCATCGCGCGTCACGAGTCGGCGCGACCTTACGCTGGAGCACCGAATCAACGGCCTGGGAGCCGATAAAGATTCGCCCGCCCTCCGCACGTTTATCTAGGCCCCGCCGCTTCGTCGGACTCCCGATCCGCATGGAAGAGCTCCGCAACGCGATCGCGCTCCTTTTCAAGCGGAAGGGCCGCGACAGCCTGTCCGAACGAGAGTTCGTGCTGTCGGCCTCCATGGACCTCAGGTGGTTCCCGCCGAGGGACGCCCAGCGCCTGTTGCAGGTCGGCTTGGAGACGAAGTTGCTCGAGTCCCGCGACGGGACGATCCGACCGGTCTTCGACGTGTCGGCCGTCGAGGTCCCGCGGGACTACGTGCCCACGACTGCGATCCTCGCGATGCCCACTCCGGTGGAAGAGGACCTGTTCCTCCGCGTCGTCGATGCGATCGCCGCGATGACCGGCATGGACCGGAAAGCGGTCATCCGTCGGGTGAACGAGGTCCAGGAAAAGATGGACGTCGAGGTCGAGGTCGCGGCGCTCATCGCGGCCCGCCAGGCCGGCGTGGACGTGGCGCCGTTCCTTCCGGCCGTAAGGGCGCGCCTGCAGGTGCCGTGACTACGCGCCGGCGTCCTTTTCCTTGAGGAGATCCCCCAAGGTGACGCCACCCGAGGCCGCCGCCTTCTTGACCGATACCGGCTGAACTCGCTCCTTGAGTTTGATCCCCAGCTGACGCTCGACCTTGCGGACCAGTTCGTCGCCCGGGCTGATGGCTCCCGATTCCAATTTCGCGATCACGCTCGCCCGCTCATTGATCTTGGCCCCCAGGTCCGCCTGTTTCCACCCGCGGGCCTCCCGGGCCTCGCGGATCCGCCGCGGGAAGTCCTCCATCAGTTCGAGTTCGCCGCCCTGTTCGTAGACGTCCTTGGGCGTCATCCGCCGCTGGCGGGCCTCCAGCCGCTGGGCGATCACGGGGGGCATCGTGCTCGCCCGCAGGGCGGGGCCAGATACCTCGTCTCCGAAGCGGGCGCAGTCCCCGCACACGGAGAGGACCGTCGCGTCGATGGCCACGGTTTTCAGCCGCGGGACGTCGGCGCCGCACAATTCGCAGATCAAGAAAACAGCCCCGTAAAGACTAAGTAGAAAATGCCGGGTATATAGCCTTCGTCATCGAGCCCACCCACCGGTCGGATTTATGGACGACGATCAGATTCGAGAATTCTCGGAGAAAATGTCAGAGCGTATCGCCTCTCTCGAGGACCGCAACGACAAGCTTTTGGAGACGGCTCGGCGGGTCGAGGGCGAGAAGCGCTACGCGGAGACCGAGCTCGTCCGACTGCAGAAAGAGATCCGGCGGCTGAAGCAGGAACTCGATCGCCTCAAGAGCCCGCCTCTGATCATCGGCAACATCCGCGACATCTTGGCGGACAGCCGGGTCGTCGTCAAGTCGTCGACGGGTCCCGATTTCATCGTGAATGCGGCCGAGTACATTACGAAGGAGAACCTCGTCGTCGGTGCACGGGTCGCACTGAACAAGCAGACCTTGGCCGTGATGGGCGTCCTTCCGCCGTCCCTCGATCCGATCGTCACCGGGGCCGAGATCATCGAGAAGCCGCCGGTCTCGTACGAGGACGTCGGCGGCCTCGAAGGCCAGATGCGGGAGCTCCGTGAGGCCGTGGAGGACCCGCTCCTGAAGCCCGAGCTGTATCGCAAGGTCGGCATCGAGCCGCCCAAGGGCGTCCTGCTCGTCGGGCCTCCCGGGACCGGTAAGACGCTCCTGGCGAAGGCCGTGGCGAACCGGACGCAAGCGACGTTCATCCGCTTCGTAGGCTCCGAACTCGTCCAGAAGTACATCGGCGAAGGGGCGCGGCTCGTCCGCGAGCTGTTCCAGCTCGCCCGGGAGAAGGCGCCCTCGATCGTGTTCATCGACGAACTCGACTCCGTCGGCGCGAAGCGCCTCGAGGTCGCGACGTCGGGGGACCGGGAAGTCCAGCGGACCCTCATGCAACTCCTCGCCGAACTCGACGGCTTCAATCCGCTCGGCGAGGTCAAGATCATCGGAGCGACCAACCGACCGGACATCTTGGACGAGGCGCTCCTGCGGCCGGGCCGATTCGACCGGATCATCGAGATCCCGATGCCAGGCGTCGAATCCCGGATGACGATCTTCAAGATCCACACGCGGAAGATGAACGTCGCGGCCGACGTCGAGTTTGCGGGTCTCGCCTCCAAGTCGGACGGGGCGACGGGGGCCGACATCCATGCGATCTGCACGGAGGCCGGCATGTTTGCGATCCGCGAGGACCGCGAGGTCGTCTCGATGGCCGACTTCGAGCGCGCGGTCGACAAGGTCCTCGGCGACAATCCGATCCGCTCGGCGGACTCCTCCGGCGCGATGTACGCCTGAGTTCGGCCTTCGTCCGCGGCATTCCTAAATAGGACCTCCTCCTGACTTCCGGTCCCAGCGAGAACGACGCCCAATGGCGAATATGGATCGATGTCCGATTTGCGACGTGGCGGTGCGGCCCGAGAACTTGATCCGCCATCTGAACGACATTCATCCGAGGCATCCGGACACCGCGAAGCTGATTGAGGAACTGAAGGCGGAGCCGGGTCGGATCGCGGCCCGCCGCCCTTCGCAGCCTTTCCGACTCAGTCGTCGGCTCGTCAGCGTCATCGTCGTCCTCATCCTCGTTGGGGTCGGCGGATACTATCTCGTCACCAACCTCCCCGCAGGCGGCACGCCCCTTCCCTGCATCAGCGGCACCGGGAGCGCGTACCACTGGCACACCCAGCTCACGATTAGCTCGGGAGGGAACCCGATCACGATCCCCGCGAACATTGGGATCTCGCTGACGTGCATGCAGATCCTGCACACGCATGACTCGACCGGGTTGATCCATATCGAACCAGATACGCCGGAGCAGGCGCGGATCTACACGGTCGGCGATTTCTTCCACGTCTGGGGCAAGAGCTTCGACACTCCCAGCCGGATGACCGTGAACGGCACCGCGGTCTCCGCGAGCTCGAACGTCGGCTTGTACAACAACGAGGCCATCGTCCTCGAATACGCGTCCTTCACCCCCTAGTCACTATTCGCCCGAGACCTTGGTCTCCCTGCGTCCCACGCGACTACCATAACGTTTATGGTGACCCCTCGGTGTCCCGAGAATGCAATGGCCCGCCCCCTCGTCCGCGATGAGGAAGGCGTGAGCACCCTCGTGTCGCTGATCGGGGTGCTCCTCCTCGTGATCGCGATCCTCGCGGTATACTTCGGGTTCCTCGTCCCGAAGTTCGCGGGGCCTCCGCTTCGGGCCCGGAGCGGGGACGACGTCCTGGTCGACTACGTCGGACGGTTCGAGAACGGCCTCGTGTTCGATACGAGCCTCGTCTCCGTCGCCGGAGACAACTCCTCCAACCCGAAGGCCTTCGCCTTCGGCTGGCATCCTCCCTGGCAGCCGCTGGAGGTCAAGAGCGTCGGGAGCGGGGAGGTCGTGAAAGGCTTTGACCTGGGGATCCAGGGCCTCGCGGTGGGAGACGCGACGACGATCGCGGTCCCGCCGGACCTGGGTTACGGGGCCGCCGACCCGACGAAGGTCTTCGTCAAGCCCCTCTTCGAATCCGTGCCGGTGCACCTGACGATGGACGCGTCCGACTTCTCGGCGACCTACAAGGCCCCCGCCGTCTCCGGCGCGAACACGACCGATCCGTTCTGGGGCTGGCCCGCGACCGTGAGCGTGTCGGGCTCCGTCGTCACGGTCACGAACAGCCCGACGCCGGGCCAAATCGTCCATCCGTACGGCGCGTGGGAGGCCCGCGTGGATTCGATCGACGACGGGGCCGACGGCGGGATCGGCACGATCACCGTCCACCATCATCTCGATGCAACCTCGGTGGACCGGGTCGGCTTCCGGAACGGCAACGCGGTCTTGTTCACCGTGACCGCGGTCGACCTCGCGGCGGGGACGTACACGTTGGACTACAACAATCCGACGAAGGGCCGGACCTTGATCTTCGAGGTCACGATGGTCCGCATCTCCCGCGTGGCCTGAGGCGGCGGATGGCCTTCCTGGATGATTTCTTCGCCGCCCTCTTCGGTGCCCTCGGCCCCGTCGGGAGCCTCGTCGCGCTCCTCGTCATCTTCGCCATCGATGCGGCGCTCTTCCCGGCCCTCCCGGAAGCCTGGATCCTGATCACCTACACGTATCAGCCGGAGACGATGGATCCGGTCGGCTGGGCGGCGATCCTCCTGGCCGTCGCGGTCGCGGGCGACCTCCTCGGGACGAGCCTGCTCTACGCCGCGGTCCGCCGCCTGTTGATCCAAGACCGGCATATGCCGCGGTGGCTGGAGTCGGGCATGCGGCGATGGACCGAGTTCCTCGTCGTGAGGGACGAGCGGGTCATCCTCCTGAATCGAGTGGCCCCCGTCGTCCCCTTCGTCGGCGCTTTCATCGCGGCCCTGCGGTGGAGCTACCCGCGGTCAATGGCCTTCGTCGCGGTCGGAGGCCTGGCGAAGTACGCGGCCCTTCTCTACCTGGTGTTCGTGATCGGGGTCTCGTACGACATCCACACGGCGCGAACGATCACCCTGGTCCTGGTCGTCGTCGTCATCGCCCTCTCCCTTGGCGGGTCCTGGTGGTATCGTCGCCGACGGGTCCGATCGGCGGGGAAGTCCTGATGGTTCATCGCGCCGGCTGAGGGCGGAATCGATCGGAAGGAGTCCGCCCCGTCGCGTAGAAGAGGACCGTCGAGGCGATGTACTCCTTGAGGATGGTCCGCAGGTACCCGTAGGTCCGGAACCGCCTCATGGAGGTCTGGACCCGCTGGGGCAAGATCACGAACCGTCCGAGGGTCCGCGACCGCAGGGCGATGTCGTGGGTCTCGTTCAGGAGCATCTCGTCGCGGATTCCACCGAGCGCCTCGAAGGCGGACCGCCGGAAGAAGAAGCAGAACCCCGCGTTGTGCGGATAGCCCCAGAGGGTCAGGGCCCGCTGGTAGCCGTTCGCCAAGAGGAAGAGGGCACGTTCGGCGAGGGTGCCCTGCGCGGGGACGAACCCGGTCGCGCCTCCGACGACGTCCGACGCATCGGCGGCGGCGACGATCGCCTCGATCAAGTCTCGCGGGACGATGCAATCGGCGTCGACGAAGACCAGGAGGTCCCCCCGGGCCGCGCGGGCGCCCCGGTTCCGTCCCTCTCCAGGACCCTTGCGCTCGCCCTCGAGGACGATGGCGCCCTTCGCCCGGGCCAGTTCCTGCGTTCCGTCGGTGCTCCCGGAGTCCGCCACGAGGATCTCCACCGGCGGCCGGGCCTGGGCCCGCAGGGATTCGAGCAACGCGGGAAGGCACTTCGCCTCGTTCCAGGTCGGGACGATCACGGAGACGAGCGGCGCCCGCTCCGGAGGGCCGGGCCGTCCTCGAGCCGCCGAGGGCCCGTCCATCGCGTTCACGCGGCCACGAGGCGCTCGTAGACGCGCTCGAGGCGGCGCGTGCATCGTTCCACGGAATAGTCGAGGGCGGCCTCTCGCGCGGCTTCCTGCATCGAGTCGCGGCCGCGCAGGCAGCGCAGGATGGCGGCGGCGCAACCGCGGACGTCGTTCGGGTCGAAGAGGGCCCCATTGACGCCTTCGCGGACGAACTCCGGGATCGCGCGGTAATTCGCCCCCGCGACCGGACGCCCGGAGGCGAGCGCCTCCAGGACGACGAGGCCTTGGGTCTCGAACTTCGAAGCGATCGCGAAGGCGTCGGCCGCGGCGTAGTATTTCGGCAAATCGGCGTCCGGCACGAATCCCGTGAAGATGATGTCCCCGGACAGGCCAAGCCGTGCGACCAGGTCGTAATACTTCTCCATGTAAGGCCCGGTCCCGACGATCATCAGCTTCGTGTCCCGGTTCTGCTCCAAGATCCTCGGGAACGCATGGATCAAGGTGGTCAGGTTCTTCTCCGGCGCGACGCGGCCCACGTGCAGGACGACATCGTGGCCGTTCAGCCCCCACTTCGTCCGGATGCCCTGGCCCGAAATGTCCGGCCGGAACCGCTCCGGGTCCACGCCCGTCGGGATCACGTCCGCGATGTTCGCCCGGGGCGAAAGCGCCAGGATCTCGTCGAGGATGGCCCGGCTCGGGACGACGACGCCCTGGGTCTTCCGGAGGAAGATTTTGAGGTAAAAGCGCAGGCCTCGCTCGAGCAGGTGGAGGTTGAGGCCGAACGGGGAGTAGAACGCGAGGGTGTCGTGGATCATCGTGTGGAAGGTCGAGACCCGGGGGATCTTCGCCTGCCAGGAGGCCCAGAGGCCTTTGATCCCGACGAAGCCGACCCCGTGGATGTGGATCACGTCGATCCCGAGGTCCTTGATCAGGTCGACCTCGCGGCCCGGGAACATCGCCAGGCGGTACCCGGGATAATGCCGGAACTCCTTCGCCCGGACGTACACGGTGCCGTCCTCATGGGTCCCGCGTCGGCGAGGGTCCTCCGGGGCGAAGACGACGACCTCGTGCCCGTGGGCCTCGAGCTGCCGGCGGGTCGACAGGACGGACGTCACGACGCCGTCGACGGTCGGGAGGTAGCTGTCCGTGAACAAAGCGATCCGCATGGCATCAGCGCTCCCGGACCTGGGACTCGGGCCTCGTGTCTCCATCGCCACTCCTTCGACTCGACGTCGGCCCCGCCTCCACGATCCATCCGATCCGACCGATCCTCGGCCGTCCGGACGTGGCGCGAGGGCGCCCGCCCGACGCGGCGGCGAGGATAGCCAGACTACCCAATCGCGCTGAGTTTGGTCAGCCTACTTGAAGTTTTGGGGAGAGCTTCTCCGCCTTGATAATGTGCCTGGACCGAAGGAAGGGCCGCAGACGAACGAGAGGTCCTTCCTATCGACCACCGGTGATTTGGGAATTGATAATCTCGACGCCGTGGCCGGCCCGGTACGAGGCACGGAACCCCGCGGCGACCTTCCGGCGGGCCCGTCGGACGGATTCGAGGAGCGGGTGTCCAAGGGCGAGGTACGCCGCGGTCGAGGCCGCGAGCGTGCACCCCGCGCCGTGGAGCGCCTTTCGGTATCGTCGGCCTCCGAGGTGGACCATCCGGACGCCGTCGAAGAGCACGTCGACGAGGGGGCCTTTGAGATGGCCTCCCTTGACCAGCACGGCCTCGGGCCCGAGGTGGCGGATCGCCCGCGCCGCGGCCTCCATCGACCTGACGTCCCTTATCGAGAGGCCGGAGAGCCGCTCCGCTTCGTGGCGGTTCGGGGTCACGAGGGCCGCGCGATCGAAGAGGCGTTCGACGAGGGCCGCTCGGAAATCGTCCTTCTCGAGCCTCGCGCCGACGGTCGCGATCATCACCGGGTCGACGACGACGGGGAACGAGGTGCGCCGCAGGCCGTTCGCGACCGCCCGGACGATGTCTGCGGAGTACAGCATCCCGGTCTTCGCCGCCCGCACATCGAAGTCGTCCAGGACCGCGCGCAGCTGTTTCCGAATTTCCGCGGTCGGGATCGCGAAGATCGAATCGACCGAGCGCGTGTTTTGGGCCGTCACGCACGTGATGACACTCGTCCCGTGCACGCCGATCGACGCGAACGACTTCAGGTCCGCCTGAATTCCCGCGCCGCCCCCGGAGTCGCTCCCCGCGATCGTCAGGGCCGTGCGCACCTGCGCGCGAAGGAGGGCGCGGGCCTTAAGTCTGACGCGCGTCATGTCGGGTCCGTCGTGAGCGGCACACCGTCAAGTAGCGCTCGCCTCATCGGAACGGAGGTGCGGGCGCGGAGCGGCCACATCAAGTTCGACAAGAAGGTCCGATGGAAGAACCTCGTCTCCGCCTTCCGCCCGCTCTTCCTGAAATTCCTGGAGGAGACGCAGCAACTGCCGGAGGACATGGAGAGCCTCGACGTGCTGGTCGAAGAAAACCTCCGCGACCTCCGGAGCAATCGGAAGCCCGAGGGGTACAACCGCGAAGGCGTGATGCGGATGATGTTCCCGATCTCGAATGAGGTCGAGTTCTACGTGTACGGTCGAGGGAAGGCCCTAGAAGTCGCGCGCGTGACGGAGGCCCTCAGCCGGGTCCTCCAGAAGTACCGACTGAAGCACACGATCGAATGGGACCAGCTGAAGCTCCTCGCCGGCAAGAAAGAGTGAGCCGCCGCCGATTCCGATCGAGCGAGCCGGGTCGTACCTCCAAGTAGAGGTATGCGGAACGGGTCCCCGGCTTCGATCTTCACGTTCCCAATCGCACGGTTTCCACGACCGAGTACCGGGCCCCTTGTGGGGTCAGGAGGCTCTTCTTGAGGTGGACCGCATCGACCGTGGCCGTCCCGAACAGGTCGCTGGCGTGGGATTCGAGGATCCTCCGGACGCCGTCGAGATCGCTCCGGCCCTTCACGCGGGCCAGCGTGACGTGCGCCTTCCACGGACGGCCTTCTCCCGGAAAGCCGAGGGCCTCCAGGGCGCCCTCCAGGGCGTCGGCGACTTTTGCGATCGGTTCCGCTCCTTCGACGCTGACCCAGAGGACATTCATCCGGCCCAGGTTGGGGAAGGCGCCGGTCCCTCGGACCCGGATCTCGAATGGGCGCACGCCGGCGGTCGCCTCTCGCATGGCGGTCACGATTTCGGGGACGAGGCCCTCCTCCGTCTCGCCGAGGAACTTGACCGTCAGGTGCACCTGGGCGGGGTCGACGACCTTGAGGGATGGACTCGCCCGCCGCAGGTCGGCCGCGAGTTGGTCCAGGGCGGGACTGCGAGGCACGTCGACCGCGATGAAACCGCGAAACGTCACCGATCCTCCTTCCGTTGGACGGTCCTCTCGGCGACGAACGTCTCGCTCCCTCGGAAGGTCCCGCGAAGGTACCCCTCCTGGATTGCGACCTGCAGGACGCGCATCGCCGCTTCGCGAGGCACCCGGAGTTCGTCGGCGAGGTCCTGGATACGGATCGCCTCTCGGCCCTTCGCGAAGGACGCGGCATGCGCCAAGGCGAGATCGCGAGAAGCAAGTCGCCGCGAAAAGGCGAGGAAAAACAGCCCGGGGACGAGGAGCAAGACCGCGCACAGCGCTGCCGCCGCGACTCCGAGGACCTGCTGGAAGGCTGCTCCCGCGACGGCGAGGACGACGCCGACCCCGGACAGGCCCAGTGTTCCCGCGGCGAGCAATTCGTACACGACCCGTCGATTCAACTGGCCCACCGCTTAGTCGTCGGTCACCCGCGTCCCGTGGAATGACTCGCCGAGGATCGCCGCTCGCAGGGCGCGCAGATCGCGACCGTGGACGACGCTCAGCGGAATCCGGTCTCGCGCGACCACGCG
>VBLT01000076.1:0-9892 GCA_005878615.1 Methanobacteriota archaeon | reverse complement strand
CGGGCGAGCGACGCGGAAACACGATCCGTCGTGTGGCCGGGGCGAGTCCCTCCCATGACGACGATCGGATATCGCCTCGCGAGCCGGGCCGCTTCGGCGTAGGCCGTCGCCGGTTCGCGGTTTGCCCGCCCGCGGAGGGCCGCCGACAGGAGGCGCGCGTTCAGACGCGTCACCGCGATGCCGAACTCGTCGAGGGTCCGCTCACCGATTCCGATGGAGCGCCCGGTCTCGATATAGTATCGCGCCACGCGGCCGCCGCCTGTGACCACGAACAACTTTACCCGCGACGAAAGGCTTTGCAACAGTTGCGCAAGCGCGTGCACGTAGCGCGCGTCGTCTTCCCCCGGAACGAGGACAGAACCGCCGAGGGAGACGACGACTTTCTCCATGAAATCTCGTTCTCGACGCAAAAGGTAATGAACGATAAATAGCTGTGTGGTGACACGCAATGGCTCAGATGTCTGGGATGGACAAATACAAGTTCCGCCGCGCCCTCGAGCAGATCGAAGAAGCGGAAGGCCGCGGCACGGAACTCGTGAGCGTGTACATCCCGCCCGAGCGGCCCATCTTCGACGTGACGAACTACCTGAGGGCGGAGCTGTCGCAGTCGTCCAACATCAAGAGCGCGAGCACCCGGAAGCATGTGACGCAGGCGATCGAGTCCGCGATGCAGCGCTTGAAGGCCTACCGGATGCCGCCGCCGAACGGCCTCGTGATCTTCACCGGGCACAAGCAGATCGGCGCGGACCAGACGCAGATGGTCACGTTCGTCCTGGAGCCGCCCGAGCCGGTCACGTCGTTCATCTACCGATGCGATTCGAAATTCTACACGGCCCCGCTCCACGAGATGCTCGCGGAGAAGGACGTCTACGGGCTCCTCGTGATCGACTGGAGCGAGGCGACCCTCGGCGTGCTCCGGGGGAAACGGATCGAGGTGATCAAGAACCTCCAGTCGCAGGTTCCCTCCAAGCACCGGATGGGCGGACAGAGCGCCCGGCGGTTCGAGCGAGGGCACGACATCGCCGTCCACGAGTGGTACAAGAAGATCGGCGAGCTGAGCACGGAAGCGTTCCTCAACCGGCCCGAAATCAAGGGGATCATCATCGGAGGGCCCGGCTATTCGAAGGAAGAGTTCGCGACGGGCGACTTCGTTCATCACGAGCTGAAGAAAAAGATCATCCCGACCTTCCTCGACGTCGGCTACACGGACGAGTACGGCCTGCGGGAGCTCGTCGAGAATTCCCGCGAGATCCTCAGCGGCCTCGACCTGATGCGGGAGAAGACGTTCGTCCAACGCCTGATGGAGGAGATCCGGAAGGCGGATGGCGGCCTGGCGGCCTACGGCGAGGAACAGGTCCGGAATGCCCTCCGGCTCGGCGCGGTCGACACCCTCCTGGTCTCCGAGGGGCTGCGGAAAGCCCGCGCCAAGTTGCGGTGCGCGAACGGCGACTGGGAAGGGGAGAAGACCATCGACGACGCGGGCGAACTGCCGACGTGCCCGAAGGACGGAGGACCGCTCACCGTCGTCGAGAGCCGCGAGCTCATCGAGGACCTCACAATGATGGCGGCGCAGATGGGGACGAACGTGGAACTCATCTCGAAGGACTCGGAGGAGGGACAGCTCCTCCTCCGCGCGTTCGGGGGCATCGCCGCCATCCTGCGGTTCCGGGTGACGTGATGGGCCACGACCCGTGGTCCGAGCTTCGAGAGGTGGCGGAAGGGGTCCGACGGTCCATTGAGTCCGCGTTGCATGTCAAGACGCCGGGAACCCTCGAAGAGGCCCCCGAAGGCCGCGGCCTCTTTGCCCTCGCGACCCATCCCTGGGCCAAGGAACTGAAAGCCTCTCCGGCGGACATCGCCGCGCGCGGGGCTCGCGTGCGCGCCATGCCGCCGTTCGAACCTCTGCGCGCGGAAGGGCCTTACGTCAACTTCAGGGTCGACGCGGCCGCCTTTTCCGAACTCGTCCTGGCCTCGGTTCGCCTGATGGGCGATCGGTACGGGACCTCGCCCGCAAGGTCGGAACGGATACTCCTGGAACATACGAGCGTGAATCCGACGGGCCCGCTCCACGTCGGACGTGCCCGCAACCCGCTCCTCGGAGACTCCCTCGGTCGCCTCCTCCGCTACGCGGGACATCCCGTGCAGCGGGAGTATTACGTGAACGACATCGGCAAGCAGATGGTCCTGCTGTACTGGGCCGTCACCCACCTCAAGCCGACCACCGAGGATGAGGCGGAAGAGCGGATCGAACGGCGATACGTCCGACTGTACCAGCGGGCGAATGCGCTCCTGGAGAAGGATCCCGCCCTCGGGAAGGAGATCGAGACCCTCATCGATCGCTTCGAGGGCGGCGACGCGCAGCTCACCCGGGCGATCCGCGCGGTCGGGGACCGCATCCTCCATCGCATCGTCGCGGTCCTGACGCGGCTCGGCATCACGTTCGACTCGTTCTTCTGGGAGAGCGACCTCATCCTGGACCGCAGCGTCCATCGCGTCATCGAGCGACTCCTCCCCCTGAGCAAGGAGGAGGACGGCGCCCATTATCTCGACCTCAGCGGCTTCGGGCTCGAGGGCGACGCCGCGAAGTACTTCTTCGTGACGCGCCGCGGGACGTCGCTCTACACGACGAGGGACCTCGCGTATCACCTGCTTAAGAAGGAACGGTGCGATCGCGCGATCAACGTCCTCGGGGAAGATCAAAAGCTCAGCTTCCAGCGCCTGAAGGCGACCTTCCAGCTCATGGGGATCAACTGGGCCCCGGAGACGATCTACTACGCCTTCGTGAGCCTCCCGGAGGGCCGCATGTCGACCCGGAAGGGCATCGTCGTCTACATCGACGACCTCATCGACGAGGCGATCGAGCGCGCCTTCGCGGAGGTCTCCCGACGCCGCGAGGACCTGTCCGAGCCACGACGGCGGGCGATCGCCGAGGCGATCGGCCTGGGCGCCCTCCGATACAACATCGTCCGCGTCCAGGCGGAGAAGGCGATCACCTTCCGGTGGGAGGACGCCCTGAATTTCGAAGGAAACTCGGCCCCGTTCCTGCAGTATGCCCACGCGCGGGCCTGCAGCATCCTCGCGAAGGCGGGCGACCTGCGCCCCGGCGAGCCGCGCCTTCTCCTGCATCCGCAAGAGCAACGGCTCCTCCGCTGGATCGCCAAGTTCCCGTCCACCCTGTGCGACGCCGCGGACAGCCGACGCGTGCATGTGGTCGCGTCGTTCGCCTCGGACTTGGCCTCCCAGTTCAACCAGTTCTACCGGGACTGCCCGGTCCTCACCGCCGAGCCGCCGGCCCTCCGAGATGCCCGCGTGTCGCTCGTCGACGCGGCCCGCGTCGTGTTGCACAACGGGCTCGACTGCCTGGGGGTCACGGCTCCGAGGGAAATGTAGGCCACAGCCGCCGGGGGCGCTAGAGGCGCTTCTTCTCTTCCTTGACTTCCCGCCTCGGCTTCCTCTCCTCTTCGCCGCCCTTCTCTCCGCGGCGGCCTCGGAGCGGACGCCATTCTCCGGCCTTGACCTTCCGGCGGAAGTACATCCCGAAGACGAAGAGGACGATCACGCCGATGACGGCCCCGGCGATCGCCCACGGCTGCCACCACGGCTGGCGCACGTTGATCGGAATCGAGGCCTTGTTCTCGGGGGTGATCCACGTGTACGGTTCCGACTTGTCGAAGACGTACGCCTGCAGGGTCTTGTTCCCTTGCCCGTACAGGCGGACGGTGAACACGAGCTTCACGGTGGAATCGGAGGGGATCGTGTGGTCGGCCCCTTTCGGGTTCCCATTCTTGTCGAACCACTCCGCCTGGCTGGAGACCACCGCCGTGACGCCACCGCTGATCGTGCGGACCTCGGTGGTGATGTTGCCGGCCGACGCGCGACCGGGCTTGTTCGTGACGTTCACCGTGACCGTGACGAGGTCTCCCTCCGCCGGGTCCGTAGGCGTGACCTTCAACGTTCCCGCTTCGAGGCGAAGGTCGGCATGGAGCAACGGGTCGATCTGCACGTTGACGTTGCGGGTGAAGTTCCCGGTGTTCGGCTTCGCCGGATCGGCATCCCGGAAGCCGCTGTCCCTCACCGACAGGGTGACCTTGTAGCTGTTGTTCCATTCGAGCCAAGCGAAGCTGACGTTCGAGCCCCATAGCGTGTGGTTCGTCTGCGTCGACATGCCGGTGATGGGACCCGGGATCGTCCAGGTGTAGTTCAGCGTCGCGTTCGTATTGTAATCGTCTGTCGACTTGGACGCGTTCAGGGCGATTGTCCGCTGTTCGATCGGACTCGTGATCACGGCCCAGTCCTTCAACGGATCGAGGATGTCGAACGCGGGGACGGGTGCCTTCGTGTCATTCACCTGCGCGGTCATCGTCGCGTTCGCGCCTTTCCATCCGACGCTGTCCGTGACCGTGAGATTCACCTTGAACAATCCAGGTTTGGTGAAGGTCCAGTCCACGATCCGGCCGGTCTTGTCGGTGACCCGATCCCCGTTGAAGTCCCACGCGTATCCGGAATCGAGGATCTTCCCGTCCTTGTTGGGACTGTCCAGGTACGCAAGGTCCGACGAGAGGGCGCCGTCGAAGCGGACCGTAATCCCTTCGTCCACCTTGAGCTTCATGCCGTTCGCGCTCCCGGCCCCCGTTCGATTCGTATGGATTCGAGCGACCGGGAGCTGGTCGTCCGCCCAGATCGTGATGTTGCGGAAGGAGAGGTTGCCTCCCCCTTCCCGCATCGTCAGGTTCACTATGTACTGGCCGCTCTGTAAGTACTTGTATTGCGGCTGGAGGCCCCAACCGGTGGCGTTCGGGGTGAAGCGCCAGGTGAAGTTGTTGTTCGAGGCAGGGCCGTTCGGGTCGAAACTGTCCCCCGCGCTGAACGTGATCGTCGTATTGTTGGCGACGTAGGCCTGGTAGTTCGTGAAGGTCGCGTTGACGACGTTGAACTTGCCCGCGGGAGCGATCACCTTCCCCCTCGCGACGCCTTGGAGAGACTGCGAGACGACCATCCGGTACTGGTAGGTCGCGGGTGCGGGCGGGAGCCCCGTCCACACGCCCGGGTCGACCGTGACCGTCGTGTAGTTCGAGATCGTCACGGGTGCGCCCGCCGGACTGATCGTGGACGGCGTCGAGTTCAACTCGTACTTCTTCGGGAAGGAGACAAAGTACAGGTAGTCCTGGTACACGGACACGTTCTTGTCCGGGATCATCGTGAGGTTCACGAAGTAGGTCTTCCCCCCGTTCGCGATGTACGGCGGGGCTCCCTTGATCTTGTATTGCGCTGTGGTGTTGATCCATACCTTGGCGTTCGGGGTGCCCAGTGTGTTGCTCAGGGAGAGGGCGAACGACGAGAGCGTGGAGTTGTAGGACCGCGAGTTCGTCGTGAAGAAGCCGTCCGTCGTCACATAGCCAGGCCCTTTCGCAGTGAGCCAATTCTGGAAGGCCGTGATCTCCCCCGCGCTGAGCGTTCCGTCCCCGTTCCCGAGGGTCGCATCGATCTGGAGCCGGAGATTCCGCAGGCCCGGCGGATCGAGGCCCGGGAGCGTGCTGTCGGCATTGAGGGTCACGTTCCGCCACACGGTCAGGTTGTTCCAATCCGCCGCGCCGTACGCGGCGGTCGTCGTGTACTGTTCCTTCGTCGCGGGCTGCAAGGTCACGTCCAGGAGGGTGGGCGTCCCGGTGACCGTGACGGACTGACTCGAAGACCTGTATCCGTTCGCGTCGACGATGAGGGTGTATGCTCCGTTGGGCGTCCTCGCGGTCTCGAATTGGTAGAGGCTTCCGCCCACGGTGGCGGGGATGAGCCGGGAGATGCTCGTGTTCGCCGCCGCCGGATTGTACAGCCAGGCCACGACGCCGACGCTGATGGGCACGAGGTCCGGGTCTCGGACGTGCCCGAAGAGGACGCTCGTCCCGGCGAGGGTCACGGTAACCGACGACGTCGCGCTCACGTCGACCGACGATTCCACCGTCGCGAAGCCGGGCGCGGAGGACCGCAGCGTGAAGACGGCCGGCCAGAGCGTAAGGTTGACGACGCCGGTGGTGCCGGTCGTTCCTTGCGTGACGAGCTGGATCCGCCCGGTCGGGTTCGTGGGCTGGTAGGCCGCCACGGTCGCTCCCCGGATGGGGGAGCCTCCGCTCATGACGGTCACCGCGAGGACCTTCGGGTTCGGCGGCGACACGTACTCAGTGAGGCAGAGGTCGATTGACTTCGTGGTCGTCCCATCGAAGCGGACGGGCGTTGTGGTCGAGCCGCTGTACCAACCGGACCGGTTCACGGAGATCGTGTAGCTTGCGGTCGGCGGCTGGTTGAAGACGTAGGACCCACCGCCGTCCGTCGTGGTCGTCACCGGCGGCACGATCCCGTTGACGTCGACCAGGGTGACGGTCGCGGAGTCGACGAAGGGGAGCGGCCCCCCGCAGGTACTCACGATCCCGACGATTTGGGCCGCGCCCCGGGCCGTCAAGGGGACGAGGGCCGCGACGCCGAGGAACAGGACGAGGAGAATTGCGAATAGCTGCAATCCGCGGGGGGCTCGGTGATGCATGCGAGGTTCTCCTCGTCCACCTAGGAATCCGACCCTTCACGGAACCCGCTTGCGGGGCCGGAGAATGCGCGAATTGAGTGACGGTATATAAGAGTAATGGGAGAGATTTCGAACCGGCTCCTCCGAGCAAAAATCGATAGGGCTCCGCCCCTTCCGCAGTCCCGTGGCCTCGTCCGTCCAATTCGCCGCGGCGACGGCCGTCTTCCTCCTGACCTACGTGCTGATCTCGCTGCGCACCGTCCGCCGGTTCCCGATCGAACGGCCCGCGGTCGCGATGCTCGGCGGCGCGCTGATGCTCCTGCTCGGCGTGCTCTCGCCCCTCGAGGCGGTCCTCGCCATCAACCTCGATGTGATCCTCCTCCTGATCGGGATGATGGTCCTCGTCTCGGGACTCGAGGTCTGCGGGTTCTTCGATCTCGTCTCGTCCCGGATCGCGGCGCGGGCGAAGAGCCAGCTCTCCTTCCTGACGTGGCTCATGATCGCGACGGCGACCCTTTCCGCCCTCGTGCTGAACGACGCGATCGCGCTCCTCGTGACCCCCGTCGTCATCCGGAGCGCGCGGTCGCTGAAAGTCAACCCCGTTCCCTACTTGGTCGCCGTGGCCATCGCCGCCAACGTCGGCAGCGTGGCCACGGAGGTCGGGAATCCCCAGAATGCCTTCATCGCGATCCGCTCCGGGATCCCGTTCCTGACCTTCACCGCCTATCTTCTCCCGGTGACGATCGTCTGCCTGGCGATCGCCATCGCGGGGGTCCGGCTCGCGTTTCGGAGGGATCTCGCCGCGCCGATTGCAGGGGCGGTCGCGGGTCCGATCGTCCCCCTCCAGAGGCGGGGGTTGACGCTCACCTTCGGGGTCGCGGTCGTCGTCGCCGCGGCCTTCCTGGCCTCCCCCCATCCCGATTGGCTGCCCCTCATCGCCCTGATCGGCGGTTCCGTCGTCCTGTTCTTCCTTCCGTTCGTGTCGACCGTCACCGCGCGGTCCCTCATCGCCAAGGTCGACTGGGGCATCATCCTCTTCTTCGTCGGGCTGTTCCTCCTCCTGGCGGGCGTCCGCGCCTCCGGGCTCTCGGCCGCGATCCAGGGAGCTTTCACGTCCGCTCTTGGCGGGCAGGCCGGTGGACTCGCCTGGCTCGTCGGCCTGTCCTCGCTCCTTTCGAACCTGATCAGCAACGTCCCCGCGGTCTTGCTCCTCGCGGAGGTCGTCCCGCAAGGCTCGACCCAACTTTGGCTGGCGCTCGCCGCGAGCTCGACCTTGGCCGGCAACGCGACGATCTTGGGGGCCGCGTGCAATGTGATCGTCGTGCAGGTGGCCTCCCGCGAGGGCGTCTCCGTGACGATGAAGGATTTCGTGAAGGCCGGCCTGCCGGTGACCGCCGCGACCTTGATCGTGTCGACGGTCCTCATCGCCCTCTTGGTGCCCGCCTGAGCCGAAGTCTTATGGATTCCCGGATGCCTTGGCCGGGCCGTGGGACGTACGACGGACTCCACGATCGACCGCGCTCGGATGACGGACCGTCTCGTGCGGTCCGGCTACATCCGACGGCCGAGCGTTCGGACCGCGTTCCTCGCGGTGCCGCGGGAGGCTTTCGTGCGACCGGAGGACCGGGACGAGGCCTATCAGGACGCCCCCTTGCCGATCGGATCCGGCCAAACGATCTCGGCGCCCTCGATGATCGCGATCATGCTCGAGGAAGCGGCCCTCGAACCGAGAGAGCGGGTCCTCGAGATCGGGACGGGCTCCGGCTACCATGCCGCGCTGCTCGCGGCGATCGTCGGCACGAAGAACGTCGTCTCGATCGAACGGCACGCCGGCCTCGCCGACCGAGCGAAGGCGAATCTCGCGGCGACGGGTTTCGGGGAGGTCGCCGTGGTCGTCGGCGACGGCAGCCTCGGCTATGCCGAAAGGGCTCCCTACGGCTGCGTCATGGCCACCGCGGGCGCCCCTCGCATCCCGGAAGCCTGGAGGGGCCAGCTCGCCCCGCGGGGTCGCATCGTCGCGCCGATCGGCGCCTCGGCGCACGGGCAGGTCCTCGTGATCGCTACGCGCGGACCGGATGGGCGCCTCGAGGTCCGACAAGGCACCCCGTGCGCCTTCGTCCCGCTCATCGGGGCGCAGGCGTGGCCGGCCTAGCTTCAGGCGCCCGGGGTCGAACGGCCCCAGGCTTCGTCGGGCAGGGTCTTGTACAGGGGCTCGTCGGGCTGGCTTTCCTCGACGGACAGGATCCGATCGATGTCCCGTTCGTTCAGGGACCAATAGAAGATCCTCCAATTGCGGCCGTCCAGGAGCGGGACCGTCTCCCAGAAGGTCTGGAGGAGCCCGGCATCGGCCAGGTTGTAGAACAGCTTTCGGTCCTCCGGCTGAATGACGTTGTCGATGATCTGGCTCGCGAACCCGAAGTAGCTCATGACCGTGCGGGCCTCGTTCAGGGCCTCCGCGGTTGTCCCGCCCAGGCGCCTCTCAATGGCCCGCGCCAGTGTGCGGACGGTGATCATGTTTCGCACCTCACTCCATGTATATTTGGGCCTTCGTCGGCCTTATACATTTGCCGGATTGTCGCCGCATTCCCCGGAACCGGACAGGGGGCGGGATGGACGGGCTGGCCGCTCCGCCACGTTATTTTTATCGAGAGTGAATATGGAGGAACACCTTTTAAGGGGTCCCAGGGACGTCGGTGAGACGGAAGATTCCGATGAAGCGGAAGTCCGGAAAGTCGGTCGTCGACCTGGGCAAGGAACCCGCCGTCGTCCACTTCAACGTCGGTTCGGGATATGTCAGTTACCTGGAGAGCGACGCCGCCGGCCAAACCCCGCGCGTCAAGAGCGTCGTCATCTCGAGGGAGCCGACGTAAGAATTCCTCGCTCGCTTACGATCCTGAATGGCATCGGTGTCGGCCGGCTGCGCCTTGGGCTTGGCGATGACCGGGTGGCCGGAGTGGACCGAGTGGGATTTGAACCCACGGCTTCCGCCTTGCGAAGGCGGCGATCTTCCGCTGATCTATCGGCCCAGCATCGCCCCGCACATCGGGGGCGCGCAAATAGATTTCGTCTGCGGCCCGCAAGGGGATTACGAGGGCGCCCGGAAGAGCTGCACCCCGGTCCGTCGAATCCGATGTGGCCTGGCCGACGGGTCAATCCTTTAAGAGCATCGGGCATGTGCGATGCCGCGGCGACATGAACCTTCGTTTGTTCAACACGCGGACGCGGCGCAAGGACCCGTTCGTGCCGCGGACGCCCGGCGACGTGAAAATGTACGTATGCGGGCCGACGACCTACGACTACAGCCACCTGGGACATGCCCGTTCGTACATCGCCTTCGACACCGCCCGCCGGTACCTGGAGTCGCTCGGCCTCCGGGTC
>VBLT01000075.1 GCA_005878615.1 Methanobacteriota archaeon | reverse complement strand
CTCGCCGACGTCTGCGTCGACCTCGCGAAGGAGTTCGCGGGAGGAAATCACCGATTCCGACTCATCGGGGTCCGGGTCACGAAGCTGCAGAGGCCGACGACGCGACAGCCCCAATTGACCTCGTTCGAGTAGGCGTCCGTGTTATAGTTAAATAACTATAACTCCAAGGGGTCCGACTCCTCGAGAACCTGGTGACCGATCCCTTGCTGACACCGCAGCGTTCATGCGGGCCGGAAGAGGTATGCGACTGTATCCTCTATGATCGGACGTCAATGGGCGAGGAATCGGGTCCTGTTTCTCATGGCGGCGGTGGTGGCTCTTTCCGTTGGAGCGCTCATCGCTCTGCAGGCACTGATCTCACCCACGGTGGCCTTCTTCGGTTTGGTCATCGGGGGCCTAGCTCTGGGACTCAGTGGGACCGACATGAAGAAGACCGCGACCTACGCCCTCCTCGCGGGCTTTTTCGCTTATTTCCTCGGAACCGTAGCTTTTGCAACAGGCGCATCGATTGGTGCAGGGTATCCGGGCGAGCGGGTTGTAAGTGAGATCGCGATCGGTGCGTTCGCCGGACTCCTCTTCGGTGTTGTCGCCGGGTTGTGGACCGCAGGTGGTGCCGTGATCGGGACGCTCGTCCTGCGACGATCACGGACTCAGAACGGCCCGTGAGGCGTAGGTGAATCTCGCCTACTTGCGTTTCGATTTCTTGCGCTTGGATTTAGGCGGGGCCTTCACTCCGACGTTCCGCGCGAGCCGGCGCAACTCGCCCTCGTCCATCCACTCGACCTTCAGGTACTTGAACAGGTCCCGGTCCGTCATGCCGAGCCGCCGGCCCTCGGCGATGCAGACCCGGTAGGCCTCGATCTCCGTGGGCGCGTCCGGGTAGTTGAATCCCTCCGGGAAGAGCTCCTTGCCTTCCTTGAACTGGCGGACGTGGACGAGTTCGTGCACGACGTCGAGGTAGATGTCCCGTCGGTTCCCCGTCCGCAGATAGTGCGTCGAGACCACAAGGTGGCCATCCTCGTCGCTGACGCCCATGTAGCCCCACTTCGAGGAGAAGAACTCGACTTTCAGGGACCGCAGCACGGCACGGGTCCTTGATCCAAAGGTCCCGCGAACGGCCTCCACCTCCTCGAAGCCTTTGAAATGCTTCGTGAAGGGCTCGTAATGGAGACGGATGTTCCGGGGGATGACGACGTCCGGAATCTTTGCAGCGGCGGTCATCGGCGGCGCACCCCCGAGAGGATCCGAAGGGCTTCGCGGCTGTGAGACTTCGGGTCCAGCCTCCGGTAGCCCGCGAGGATTCGGCCGTCGGATCCAATCACGTAGGTGACGCGCTTCGCAAGCCCGTGGATCGCGACGGCGCGGAAGGCCCCGGCGATTCGTCGCTCCGGATCGGCGACGAGATCGAACGAGAGTCGATACTTCTGGCGGAAGGCCCGATGCGAGGCTTCGTCCTGGACGCTGACGCCGAGGACGACGGCCCCCGCCTCTCGGAACGCGTCCGTGTCCTCGCGGAAGGCGCAAGCCTCGCGGGTGCAACCGAGCGTGTCGTCCTGGGGGTAGAAGAAGAGGACGACGTTCTTGCCCCTCAAGTCGCGGAGCCGGACGGGCACACCGTCCTGGTTGTTCCCTTCGAAGTCCGGCGCCAGGTGGCCCGGTTCAAGCAAGTCGGCCAATCCACCCGGCCGATTCGTTCGTAGGATAAGAAAGATTCGAGACAATCGCGGGAACCGGCGGGATACCGCGCGGAGAGGAACCGGATCATCCGGCGCGACGCGTCGTGTCCGCGAGGATCTGGCGGGCCGCGTTGTATCCGGGCGCCCCGGTGACCCCACCGCCCGGGTGGGCTCCGGAACCGCAGAGGTAAAGGCCCTCGACCGGCGTGCGGTACTGGGCCCACCCCGGCACCGGCCGCAGGACGAGCATTTGGTCCAACGTCATCTCGCCGTGGTAGATGTGGCCGCCCGTCAGGCCGAATCGGTCTTCGAGGTCCCGCGGGGTCAGGACCTGCCGCGCGAGGACCAACCTCTCGAACCCCGGCATGTGTTCCTCGAGCATCCCCGCGACCTGGTCGCCTAACTTCTCGCGGTCCTTGTCCCAGTTTCCGGAGGCCAGGTCGTAAGGTGCGTACTGTACGACGCAGGAGAGCACGTGTTTGCCCGACGGAGCGAGTTCGGGATCGAGGATCGACGGGACGAACGCCTCGAGAAACGGAGCATGGGACGCTTGCCCATATTTCGCGTCGTCGTACGCCCGTTCCAGATACTCGAGGGACGGACAGATGCGGAAGTGTGCGGGCATCCCGTCCCCGACCACGGGGAACTTGGGTAGGTGGTCCAAGGCGAAACTCACTTTGGCGACGACGCCGGTCGTCTGGAAGTTGCGAACCCGAACAAGGAACTCGGGGCTCAGTTCTTCCGGATCGACGAGATGGAGAAAGGTGCGTTTCGGATCCGCGTTGGACGCGACCGTCGGAGCCTCGATCCGCTCTCCGTTCGCGAGGTCCACGCCGGTCACCCTCCCGTCCCGGCTCGTGATCCGGCGGACCTCGGCGCCCGTTCGAATCGTCACACCGGCATCCTTCGCGGCGGAGGCAAGGGCATTCGCCAGGCTGCCCATGCCGCCCTTGACGAAACACCGTCCGCGCCCGCGGACCGCCGGCGAAAAGCGCGGGATGAGGCCGAAAGCCGTCCCAGGAGAGAAGGGCCCCTGGAAGGTCCCCACGAGGGCGTCGACCGCGAGCGAAGCCTTCAGGAGCTCCGTCTCGAACCACTCGTTGAGGAAATCGCGCACCGGCATCGGTGGCACGCGGAGCATCTGTTGCATCGTCGCTTTGCCCAACCGCCGGACGGCGAGAGCCCGTCGGAACAACGCCATCTGTTCTCGCAAGCTCGGCTCCGCGACGTTCGGTGGCGTCATCGTGACGAGCGGATCAAGCGCCGTCGCGAACGCGGTCATGAGTTCCGCGAACCGAGGATAGGCCTCTGCGTCCCGCGGCGATTTCGCCATCAGGTCCGCCTGCGTCCTCCAAACGTCCCGCCAGATTCGGATCGCGGCGTGGTCCCCGACGGCCGTGACCTCCGGATCTAACGGGAGGAACCGAAGTCCGCGCGCGGCTAGGTTCAGGTCGTCCACAACCTCGGGCCGCAGGAGTCCCGCGTCGTCCGCGCCGGTCGGCACGCGGAAACCCGGCGCAAGATCTTCGGTGACCGCGGCGCCGCCGACGAACGGACGACGCTCGAGGACCAAGACCCGCCGTCGGGCGCGGGCGAGATACGTTGCCGCGACGAGGCCGTTGTGGCCTCCGCCCACAATCACCGCGTCGAAGGAATCGGGCAAGGCTCACATCCGCAGAAGCGACCAGTCCTTCAGGATCTCCCGCGCGGCGTTGTATCCGGGCGCTCCCATGACGCCGCCGCCCGGGTGCGCTCCGGAGGCGCACAGGTACAGGCCCTTGATCGGCGTGCGGTATTGCGCCCAGCCGGGGACTGGCCGCAGGAAGAACAGCTGGTTCGGCGTGAGCTCCCCATGGAAGATGTTGCCGCCGGTGAGGCCGATCATCTGCTCGAGATCCCACGGACTGAGGACCTGCTGGTGGAGGATGATGTCCCGGAGGTTCGGGACGTATTCCTCGATCGTGTCGATGACGGTCTCCGCGAAGGCTTCGCGGCGGTCTGGCCATCTGCCGTTGCGCAGCGTGTACGGTGCGTACTGGATGAAGCACGACATGATGTGCTTCCCCGGCGGAGCGAGGGTCGGGTCCAACGTCGACGGGATGCACATGTCGATGAAGGGTCGGTGGGAGAAGTCGCCGTACTTCGCGTCGTCGTACGCCTTCTCGATGTAATCGACGCTCGGCCCGATCGAGATCGCGCCTTGCAAATGCGGCCCGTTCCCCGGCAGCGCGGAGAAGCTCGGCGCCTCCGAGAGGGCGAAGTTCGCTTTGCCGGAGGAGCCCTCGATCTTGAAGTTCTCGATGCCGCGGACGAAGTCAGCGGGGAGGTCGGATCTTTCCAGGAATTTCAGGAACGTCCGCTTCGGGTCGGCGCCGGACGCGACGACCTTCGCCTCGATCCGTTCGCCGCTCGCGAGCTCGACGCCCACGGTCCTTCCATCCCTGACGAGGATCTGTCGGACCTCCGCGTTCACCCGGATCTCGGCTCCGTAGGAGCGGGCGGCGCTCGCGATCGATTCGCTGACCATCCCCATGCCGCCGCGCACATAGCCCCACGACCGATAGGCGCCGTCGATCTCGCCCATGTAGTGATGCATGAGCACGTATGCGGTACCGGGAGACCGGGGGCCCAAGAGCGTCCCGATGATCCCGCTCGAGCAGAGGCCCGCCTTCAAGACGTCCGTCTCAAACCACTCGTCCAGGTAGTCCGCCGCGCTCATCGTCATGAGTCGCGCGAACGTGTACAGCTCGTCCTCGGTCAGCGTCTTGACCTGCTTGTTCAGGGCGAGGAGCTTCCGGAGTTCCGCCGGGTTCAGCGACCCGACATCGGGAGGCGTCATCGTGAGCGTCGGCGCGATGAACTTCGCGAGGCGCGCCATGAGCCGGCCGAATCGCGGGTAGGTCTCCGCATCGCGGCGCGAGAATTTCGCGATCTCCTGGAAAGCATCCTCCTCGTGCCCGTGTCGGTACAGGTACCTCCCGTCCGGCAGGGGCGTGAAGCTCGACTCTTGCGGGATAACCTCGAATCCATGGGACGGAAGTTCGAGATCCCGGATCACCTGCGGCCGGAGGAGGCTGCACACGTAGGAGCAGACCGTGAACTTGAACCCGGGGAACACCTCCTCGGTCACGGCGGCCCCTCCGAGCACGTGGCGTCGTTCGAGGACCAAGACCCGTTTCCGCGCTCGAGCCAGGTAGGCCGCGGTGGTGAGGCCGTTGTGCCCCCCGCCAATCACGATTGCGTCGTAGCGCGCGGGCAAAGAGACACCTCCTGCGGCCTTTCGGTCCCAGGACGCAGGAAGACCGCGGGCGCCGACCGTATCGGGCGAGGGGTTAAATCCCTTCCCGGGGAAGATCACAGGCAGAGATCGAGGCCCGCAACGGAGGTTTTGAATTCCAAATCTTCGAGTCGATCGACCAGTTCCGTGGTTGCGAGTTCGCCCCGTTTCCATTGGGCGAGCAGACGCAGCTCCCGTTGCAAATCAGGGGCAGGTGCGGCGGCCACTCGAGTCCTGACCGCCTCCATGAATCCACGAAGCCGCTGAATCAACCTGACGTTGATCTTCCGCCTCGAACTCCTTCCCGAGGCTGCGAGACCCTTGAGGAATCCGACGCCCGTCCCTGCGCCGTACTCCGACGTCAGGTACCGAGCCACCTCCCCGCCATCCCGCTGAGCCCACCGCTCCGACACCAATCGTGCCCCACTTAGTGGCAACATTTTTCTCCTCTCATGACTGAAAACGGAACGGATTCTGAGGGTATAATGGCTTCGACGAGTCGGGTAGCTGGTGTATAACTATTTTCGGTAATTGATGATATAAATATTCGTCAGGACTATTAATGTATAGCTATACGGATGTATTTTCAACGTTCGGTCGCGCGATTATTATCTATCATGTCATAATGTATATGCCCCGCTCTCCATTGGTAATCGCGGCCGAATCACGGCGCAGGCCGCCCGATGGTGGAAGCCTTGAGGCAGGACAGATTTCCAATCATGTGGGAGGTAATCCGCGTTCGATTCACACAAGTCGCCTGGCCGCATAGCGTTAAGTTCCTCACCCGCGGTGCGGCCGCGAGGAGGCATCATGCGTCGCGGCTCCCCCTTTCATTCCCGCACGTCCGCGGCCTGCGAGAGCTGGGAGTGGCGCGGCTGGTCCGGTTACCTCGCCGCGTCGTCGTATTCTCTCGTCCCGGAGATGGAATACTACGCGATCCGACATTCCGCCGGATTGCTCGACGTCTCGCCCCTCTACAAGTATCGCATCCGCGGCAAGGATGCAGTCGCCCTCGTGAACAAGGTCGTCACCCGCAACGCGAAGGAGCTGAGGAAGGGGCAGATCTACTACACGCCGTGGTGTGACGAGCGCGGCAAGACCGTCGACGACGGGACCCTGTGGAGCTTCGGGGATGGCTCGTTCCGGATGACGTCCGCGGAGCCGAACCTAAAATGGCTGCAGGATGCGGGCATGGGGCTCGATGCTGAGGTCGAGGATGTCTCGGAGGACATCGGGGCGCTCGCGCTGCAGGGACCGTCGTCTCGCGCAATCCTGCTGGAAGGGGCGGACGGCGCCGTCCAAAAACTCAGGTACTTCCGGTTCGCGAACACGAAATTCGCGGGCATTCCGGTGCAAATCTCCCGGACCGGCTACACGGGGGACCTCGGATACGAGATCTGGGTGGAGCGGGAACGCGCGGAGGCGTTGTGGGATGCCCTGATGGCGAAGGGCCAGGGACACGACATCACTCCCGCGGGCATGCTCGCCCTGGACGTGGCGCGGATCGAGGCGGGCCTGATCTTGGCGGAGGTCGATTACACACCCGCCCGGAAGGCGGTCATCGACGCGCAGCGGTATTCGCCGTACGAACTGAGCCTCGATTGGACCGTCGCCCTGGAGAAGGGCCCTTTCATCGGACGCAAGGCTCTCCTCGAGGAGAAGCGCCGCGGTCCCGCCCGCCGCACGATGGGCCTCGTGATCGACTGGGGCGCGGTGGAGAAATTCTATCGGGACATGGACCTCCCTCCGCACCCTCCGTCCGCGCCGTGGCGGCAGAAGGTCCCCCTCTTTGCGGGTTATCGCCAGATCGGCTGGGCCACGAGCGGTTGCTGGTCGCCGCTCCTGAAGAAATACATCGCGATCGCGACCGTCGCATCTCCGTACTCGAAACCCGGCACGCGCGTCCGAATCGAGGTCGCGGTGGAGTGGGAACGGCATCGGGTCCCGGCGACCGTCGTGGAGCGCCCGTTCTTCGAGCCGGACCGCAAGAAGTCGTGAGCGGGACCGAAGCCCTTTAGCGAACGCGGGATTTTCGGTCCGCGGCATGGGCTCCGCGGATGCGATCGTCGTCGGCGGCGGGCACAATGGTCTCGTCGCGGCCGCCTACCTCGCGAAGGCCGGCCTGCAGGTCGTGGTCCTGGAGCGCCGCCCGATCGTCGGCGGCGCCTGCGTGACGGAAGAGATCCATCCGGGGTTCCACGTCTCGACGCTCGCGTATGTCTGTGGCCTCCTGCGCCCCGAGATCAAGGCTGACCTGGACCTGGCCTCCTTCGGCTTGGAGGAACGTGCCTACGATCCCGCGTTGTTCCATCCGTTCCCGGATCGGCGGTACCTGCTGTATCGCACCGATCTCGCGACGAATCAGAAGGAGATCGCCCGATTCTCGAAGGCGGATGCCGAGGCGCTCCCGCGGTACGAGAAATTCTGGGAAGGTTTCGGAGAGATGCTCGAACCGACGTTGCTGGCTCCGCCCGTGCCGCTGGCGGACCTCGCATCCTTCGTGACGACGCCCGAAGCGGAAGACTTCCTCCGTCGGATCCTCTTCATGTCGATCGCGGACCTCTTGGACGAATACTTCGAATCGGAAGAGGTCAAAGCCTCCCTCGCCACGAGCGCGGTGGCGGGAACGATGGCGGGACCGGAGACGCCCGGGACCGCGTTCGTCCTCGGTCACCACACGCTCGGGGACATCGGCGGCAAGAAGGGAGCGTGGGGGTGGCCGCGGGGCGGGATGGGCGCGATCTCGGATTCGATCGCTCGCTCGGCCCGCCATCACGGGGCCGTGATCCGGACGGGCGCCGAGGTCCGGCGCGTCCTCGTTCGGGAGGGTCGCGCCGTCGGCGTCGAACTGGCCGATGGGAACCGGATCGAGTCGCAGGTGGTCCTCAGCAACGCGGACCCGAAACGGACCTTCCTCCGGCTCGTGGAGAAGGAACACCTGCCTCCCGAATTCATCCGGGCCATCGAGCGGATCCGATTCGAATCGTCCTCGTTCAAGCTGAACCTGGCCTTGCGGGAGCTGCCCGACTTCGCCGCGATCCCAGGTCGCTCGTTGCAACCGCATCACCAAGCGATCATCGACCTCGCGCCGTCCATCGATTATCTGGAGAAGGCATACGACGATGCGAAGCGAGGCCGCCCATCCCAGGAACCGTTCCTGGAGTTCGTGCTCCAGTCCGCAAATGATCCGACGGTCGCCCCGCCGGGGATGCACACGCTGACGATCTCCGCGAAGTTCGCGCCGTTCGATCTGAAGGCCGGGTCGTGGGACACGGAGGCCGAGCGGTTTGCCGAACGGATCCTCGATGTCCTCGAACAATACGCTCCCAACATCCGCAAGGCGATCGTGGCCCGCCAATGGAGGACGCCCCTCGACATGGAGCGGGAATACGGCCTCACCCGCGGCGACGTTTTCCACGGAGCGATCTTGCCGCACCAAATGTTCTCGTTCCGCCCGGTCCCGGGATGGTCTTCGTATCGGACGCCGATCCGCGGCCTCTACCTGTGCGGCGCGGGCGCGCATCCTGGCGGCGGCGTCATCGGGGCTCCCGGCCACAACGCCGCGATGGCGGTCCTCGAGGACTGGCCGCAACTCCGAGGCACGCCGTCTCAGGTCTCTCGGACCTGATCTTCGTACGCATTCACGAACCCGCTCGAGCCACTTTCGACGAAATTCTTCAGGCAGACCAGCCGGTCCGACCATCGGCCTCGCTCGTGCAGGACGATTCCAAGGTCGCCGGAAGGGAGGCCCGATTCAGATAAGTATACGGCCGTGCCGCTCGCCTTCTCCTCGAAGTCGAAATGGAGGACCCGCCCCTTCGCGCTGGACCACTCGAGTCCAATCCGGCGTCCGGGGAGCCATTCGAGGACGCGAGCGGGCCCGTCTCGGGTCCCCAACGAGATCGTGCCGCCCGCGCGCGGTTCGACCCGGGCCTCTTCGGTAGGGACTCCGCCGGACGCCCAGTGGCCGACGCTCTTCGGATTCGAGAACGCCTCGAAGACTTTCGCAGGCGCAGCCTCGATGAGGACCGACAGCCGAAGGTCCGGGGAGGTCACCGGGGCGTGATCGGGGCGGACGCTGTCCCCGCGTCCTTCCGCAACCGACTTGAGGTTTCCAAGGCACATTCTCCAGGCATCCTGAACCGTGCCGCAGGTCGTCTCGCGAATCGGGACCCCGCGATGCCGCACGGCAAGGGACGCCATCCCGTTCGGTCCATCCTCCAGTTCGTACGACACCCGCGATTCGGAGGAGCGGATGGTCCATCGAAAGGCGAATCGGCGGAGGACCTCGCCCTCATCGATCGTCGTGTCCCAGGAGCGGCCCTCGGGCGGGATGATGCACGTCTCCCCTCCGAACTTGAAGCTGCCGCCGACCTTGGGCTCGATGCGCGACCAGCCGCAAAACCAGCGGGACAGGTGTTCGATCCGGAGTAGTCTCTCGAAGACCGTCGGCCGAGGGGCCGCGATCCGCATGCGGAACTCGTATTCGAAAGCCATCCGATCGCTCACGTGACCCGGAGTCGAATCCCGGGAAGGAGATAAAGTCGCGGGCGCGACCTTCATCGGCGTTTCGTCTTGTCGTCGGGGCGGCGGGCCCGTTGGCCCTTTCGGCCCCCGTGGCGGAAGCGTTTCTCTTTCGGGCGGGCGTCCTTGGGCGGCCGTTCCTTTCGCTTCACGGGCCGAGGAGGACGCCGCTGCGGAAGAGGTTTGGGACTCCTGTCGAGATATCGTGTTGCGCGGCCGTCTCCCTTATCAAGGATGAGGGAGTTCCGATTGACGTTGCGGGAGAGCGACGCCGTTTCGGACGCGCAGCACGGACGCGCATTCCGTCTTTCCGAAGGTACGCGGAGGACCGCGTTGCCCTTTCGAAGATGGCTGGGGAAGTCCCTCTGGAAGGGCCTTCATGGCATGTCCGAACGATGGCCCTGCGGGCGATGCCAGCCTTCGATGGTCGTCTGGATGCAGGGCCTCCACGATGCGGTGAACGTGCGGCTCGGCAAGCCGTCCTTCAGTCCCTCGGCGTTCGAGCGCTTCTCCTCCCGGGCCCTCGAAGGGAGCTACCACCGTGGCTGCTTCGGTTGCCGCGTCGCGCGGTGGGGGTCGCGCCTCGTCGCACGGACGCCGCGGCGCGCGGGAGCGTCGAGATGAGGGGGCCTCCGCGACCGTGAGGGATCTGTCCCCCGAAGAGCAGCTCGACTCGTTCCTCGCCCGATATACGCCCGCGATTGCCGCCGAGGCCCGCGCGGTCCTCGCGAAGATGCGATCCCTCCTCCCCGGCGCGATCGAATTGGTCTATGACAACTACAACGCGCTCGCGATCGGGTTCGGTTCCACGGAGCGCACCTCCGACGCCGTGTTCTCCGTCGCGATCTTCCCGCGTTGGGTCAGCCTGTTCTTCTTACACGGGGCGAACCTTCCTGATCCGAAACACCTCTTGAAGGGCAGCGGGAAGGCGGCCCGCCACATCGTCCTCTACGGGCCGGAGACCCTGGACCTGCCCGAGGTCTACGCCTTGATGGTCCACGCGCTCAAGCGAGCGAGTCCTCCCCTCGATCCGCGGCGGCCGAGCCGGGTCGTTATCAAGTCCGTGTCTGTGAAACAGAGGCCCCGGCGCCCGAAGGCATTATAAACGGCCCGCGCGTCCCGACCTCGATGGCCCGCTTCCCCGAGGCCGAGCGCCGCCGGCTGCTCAAGATGATCTGCATGCAGTGCTACGCCCGGAACGCGATGCGCGCGACCCGTTGCCGCAAATGCGGATCCACCGAGCTGAGGCCGAAGGCCAAGGAAGCGAGGAAGGAATAGTCGCCCGCCGAGCCGCGGACACTTTCGTCTAGCCCCCGAAGCCATTCCTTATTACCCCTCCGGTGCATCCCGACCTACCTCGCGGAAGGGGGAATGAGAGCATCGCTCAGAAGCCGAACAGTATTGTGCACGTGGAGATTCATTCGAACGCGCCCGACAAAACGAAGTCGTTCCTCAAGGACGTCTTCGGCTGGAAATTCGAGGACATGCCGCAAATGAACTACTCGATGTTCCAGCCGCCCAGCGCACCCGGCGGCGGATTGCAGCAGGCGGAGAACCTGCCCGCGGGGGTCCTCGACTACGTCCTCACCGAGGACATCGAGAACACGCTGCGCAAGGTCACCTCGTCTGGGGGCGCCATCACGATGCCGAAGCAGGAGATTCCCGGCATGGGCTGGTTCGCGGTGTTCCAAGACCCAACCGGAATCACGCTGGCCCTTTACGAGGCGCAGGCGCCACCGCGGTCCGCCCGAGCGGCTCCGCGGAAGGCGGCGAAGAAGGCCACCCGTCGCGGCAAGAAGGGCTCCAGGCGTTCCCGTTAGGCCTCCCGCCTAAATCGCTCCTAGCTCGTCCGCAGGTCAGCGGACGCGCTCGAACGCGCGACTAGGACCCCGCGACGAGGGACCGCATCACACGTCGGCGAATGGGAGACGGCGGCGAACCTCGTTGGCTCTCCGGCGATTCCGAGGAAGGCGACCCTTCCGGTGCGCGGAGGATCAGGAGGACGCGGAGCGTGTCGGATCCTTTCGGGATTATTTTCGACGCGCCATTCTCCATGATTGCGAGGACTTGTAGCCGCATTTGCTTCGATCCATCATGTCCCTCCGGGGGATAGGGACCACGTACGCAGGTCGGTTCGCATGTGACCGAACTGAACAAGGACGGCCGAGGATGCCTCATTCCCAACTGGTCCGGCCATATCCGTCCTTCCGCGCACGTCGAATAACCCAGGCACGTCCGAGGCCGAAATCCTACCGAAAACCGCGGCATGGGCCAGCTCCTGTCCGAGGAGGCGAATGAGAAGGCTTAACCCGCGACCTGATTTCTATCGCGATCGATGTTCTTCGAGCAACACCTGATTGGCGCGATGCAGAATTTCGGATACATCATCGGCGACCCGAGGACGAAACATGCGGCGGTCGTCGATCCGAGCTTCGATGCGCGGATCCTACAGAAGGTCGCGAAGGAGAACGGCTACTCGATCGAGTTGATTTTCAACACCCATCATCACCGGGATCACGTGTTCGACAACGAGCGGCTTGCGGACGAGACCGGCGCCAAGGTCGCCGCCCATCGGTTGAGCGAGGTTCGCAAGGATGTCGTCTTGGAGGATGGCAGCATCGTGAAGGTTGGCGAGCTGAAAGTGAAGGTGGTTCACACGCCCGGTCACTCACCCGACTCCAGCTGCTACATCGTGTCGGGCCGCGTCTTCACCGGCGATTGCCTGTTCGTCGGCGACTGCGGCCGCGTCGACCTTCCGGGGTCGAGCGTCGAACAGATGTACGATTCCCTGTTCAACAAGGTGCGGAAGCTGGACGACAACCTGATCGTCTGTCCCGGTCACCACTATGGCAAGGCGCAGACTTCCACAATCGGTGAGGAGAAGCGGACGAACTACACGCTTCAGCCGCGGACCCTGGACGAGTTCATCCGCTTCATGAAGACGCCCTAGCCCGTCGGCAAGTCCGGTGCCACGGCGATCGGAGCTGGCTTCTTCTTCCTCGGTGCTCGCTTCGCGGTGACCTTCCCCTTGGCCGCCTTCTTCCGCTTGGCTTCCTTCGCGGGGCATTTCATATTGAGGCATAGGACCCACGGCGGTCGACCGCGGGAGATGACTTTGATGACTGGATGGTTGCAGGCCTTGCAACGATCCGTCGTCGGCACGATGAGTCCGCGCTGCGGAAGCGGATAGGAGTTGTCGCACTTCGGGTAGTTCGAGCATCCGACGAATCGTTTCCCGTAGTTCCCGTGGCGGATCGAGAGTTCGCCGGTTCCGCACTTCTCGCACGATCCGATGAAATTCCGCTCCCGGACGGTGGGGCAATCGGATGCGACGCAGTAGGTCGTGGTTCGGCCGCGATCTGTGTGCTTGATCATCGGGGCGCCGCACTCCGGACAATTCTCCTCGGCGCCCTGGATGATGCCCATCTGCGGCAGCGGATGCGTGTTCCTGCAGGCCGGATAGCGGTCGCAACCGAGGAAGCGGGATCCGCGCCTCGATCGGATGACTGTGAGGTTGCCTTCCTTGCACACGTTGCACTTGCCGATGTAGTTCTGCTCCCGGAGCGCGGCCTCGATCTCCTGGCCAATCGCCTCGCGGTTGGCCTGCAACGTCTCGAGGACCTCGCTGAGCATTTGCTGGGATTCCCGGACGACGTCCTCGCGGGCCCGGACGCCTGTCGCAATGCCCTCCATGTCCGCTTCGAGGTGCGCCGTCATCTCCGGCTGCGTAATCCGTTCGGCATGGTCTTCGAGGGCCTCGATCACCGCGCGCCCGCTCGTCGTGGGCCGCGGATACTTCCCTTCGATGAACTTGCGATCGTAGAGTTTCTTGAGGATGTCATGCCGCGTGGACTTGGTTCCGAGGCCGAGCCGTTCCATCTCCTGGATCAGGGATCCTTCGCTGTATCGCGCGGGCGGCTTCGTTCGGTCCTCGCGGATCGCGACGTCTCCTACGCGCTCGAGCGATTCTCCGGCGATGAGCGCCGGCAAGTTCGCTTCGCGCACGGTCCAGTACGGATAGTATTTCCTCCATCCGAGATCCTTGATGCGGTATCCTTCCGCGTGGAACACCTGGCCGCCGAGATCGATCTTCGTTTCCGACGTCGCGGCGAGCGCGTTCGGGGCGACCGTGGCGAAGAACCGCCGGACCACGAGTTCGTAAATCGCCCAGTGGTCGTTCCGCTTCACCTTGTCGCGACCGACCCCTTGGACGGGATAGATCGGTGGATGGTCCGTCGTCTCCATCCGCCCTCGGCTCGGGGCGATCCGTTCTTGCGCCGCGAGGGCGCGGGCCTCCGCCGCGAACGGCGAATCCTGCAATTTCTCGAGGACCGTCCGAAGATTCACCGTGGACGGATACACCGTGTTGTCCGTCCGAGGATAGGAGATGTAGCCCGACTGATAGAGGTCCTCGGCGATCTTCATCGCCTGGGCGGCCCCGAACCCGAGGCGGTTCGCCTCGGTCACGAACATCGTCGTGTTGAAGGGAGGAGGCGGCCGCTCTTCGCGCTCGTTCTGGATGTATTCCCGGACCAGGCCCTGGCTCGCCTTCGACGCCGAATCGAGCGCCGCCTCGGCCTCGCTCCGCGCCCAGTAGGGACCGTGCTCGTGGTCGGCGTCGAATTCGACGGCGGAGCCGTCGACGTCCTTGCGGAATCGCGCGTGGAGCGTCCAGTAATCTTGCGGGACGAAGTCCTCGATCTCCCGCTCCCGATCGACGATCAGGGCAAGGCTCGGACTCTGCACGCGGCCCACCGAGAGGTAGTCCCGACCGAGTTGGTTCGATGCGATCGAGAGGAAGCGCGTGAGGACCGCGCCCCAGGCGAGGTCCACGGACTGGCGGGACTCGGCCGACCATGCGAGCGGACGATCGACCTCTACGAGATCCGCGAACGCGCGTTCGATATCCCACTTCGTCAAGGCGGAGAAGCGGGCCCGGCGCACCCGGATGTCAGGTCGGACTTCGAGGATCAGTCCGAGGGCTTCGACCCCAATCAGCTCGCCTTCGCGGTCGAAGTCCGTGGCGATGATGACCTCGTCCGCGTCCGCGCCTAGTTTCTTCAGTGCGGCGCCGATCTTTCCGGCGGTGACGACCTTCTGCGGTTCCGCCCAGACCAGTTCCTTCAGGTCGACGCGGGCCCAGTCGTTGAGGGCCTCCGGGTAGTCGAGGTTGATGATGTGGCCGCGGAGGCCCACGACCTTGGTGGAATCCTCTCCGCGGGCGAACTCGAAGACGGAGGTCCCTTCTACATTCGTCCGCTTGGCCTTCCCGTCGCTGAGGATGGTCGCGATGCGGACCGCCGCGTTGAACTTCTCCGTCACGATGAGCCGTCGCACGGGACCGTTCGCAGGAAAGGGGCTCTATTTAACCGTTTGTTGGTGGAAGTGCTCGCGCGAGGATTCTTCGCGCGCGCGTTTTCTGTGCGGGCGCGCGTGAGACTCCGCCGGGAGTCGCCCGTCGGAGAACGCCCGCCGAATCGCCTCGGTCGCGGCGCGCGGATCCGCGGCGTCCATGATCGCGGAGATGACGGCGACGCCGGCGACTCCGTGCTCGGCGAGCTGGCCTGCGTTGCCCGGCGTGATGCCTCCGATCGCGAAGACCGGCAAGCGGGATCGCTGGACCACGCCGTCGAGGACGTTAAGCGGGAGCACCGGTTCGTCCGGTTTGCTCGGACTGGGGAAGAACGGTCCCACCGCAATGTAGTTCGCACCCGCGGCCGCCGCGGTTTCTTCCTCGCCTTCTTTTCCGTAGATGGTGACGCCGACGATCGCCCGCGGCCCCAGGACCAATCGCGCGATACGAGGCGACGGGTCCTCTCGGCCGACGTGGACGCCATCCGCGCCGAAGCGTCTGGCCAGTTCTGGGTCATCGTTCACGATGAACGGCACGTGGTAGCGGTTGCAGAGCTGCCGAAGTCCGCGGGCGGCCTCGATCTTTTCCTCCGGTGTGAAGACCTTCTTGTCGCGAAGCTGGACGATCGATGCGCCGCCTTCGAGGCTGGCTCCGACGATTTCCAACATCCGCGAGACGGGGCGCTTCGGGGACGCAACCAGGTACAGCCCTCCCAGACGGCTCCGAGCTTTTCCGTCGCCAGTCAGTTGATCTCCCCCGCGAGGGCCCGACTAAATGCGATCCAAAACGGATCGCGGTCCGCGGGACGGAATGGCCGGCCTCGATCGGTGCATGGCCGGCCGGCTTTCGTGAAGGCGCCGATGTCGGCGGCGGCGATGCCCTTCTTTCGCAGGTTCGCGAGGACCTGGTCCGCGGCATGCGCCTCCATTGCGATCAAGAGGGTGCCTTCGCTGATCGCGTCGAGAGGCTCCATGCCGAACAGTTTGGAGACCTCGGCCACCGCGGGATCGACGATGACCTTCGTCAGGTCGACCTCGACGCCGAGGCCGGAGGCCTGGGCCATCTCCCACACCGCGTTCCGGACGCCGCCTTCCGTCGCATCGTGCATCGCGCGGACGCCGTCGCCGCGGAGCCCGACCGAGGCCGCGGCCAGCGCGTCTTCGACCGTGCTCATCGAGTCGAAGAGGGCGCGCGCCCGCATGGCGATGTCCTCGCCAAGCCGACGGTGCACGAGCTCGGGGAAGGTGTTCGACAAGATCGCGGTCGCCTCGAGGGCGGCGGTCTTCGTCACGAGGAGGCGATTGCCAGGCTTCGCCATGTCCGCGGTGACCCAACCGTCCTTGGGCGCGATCGCCAGGAACGTCGCCCCGCCAACCATCGGGTAGGCGCAACCCTCGTAGCGGCCCGTGTGGCCCGTGACGATCGCCGCACCGTACTTGCGGCATTCGCGATCCGTGATCCGCAGCATCGTCTCGATCTGCTCGTCCTCGATATCCATCGGCAGGTTCCAGTCCATCGTCACGTACTGCGGCGCCACGCCGGACGTCGTGAGATCCGAGGCGAGGATGTGGAACGCGAACCAGGCGGCGCGCTCCCAACCGTACTGCGGCACGATGTAGATCGGATCCGTCGTCGAGACCAAGGCGCGCCCGTCCGGAAGGCGCACGACGCCGACGTCCACACCGTTCGCGGGACCCACGACGACGTCGCGACGCTTCTCGCCCAAATGGCGGGCGATCACGTTCTCGAAGAAGGCCCGGCTGACCTTGCCCATCGGGTACTTTCTCGCCGGCGTCTCCGTCAATGCGAAGATTCCTCAGGGTCCAATGGCTGAAAACATCCTCGAGTTCCCTACGCCGGCATGACCCGGATCAGGTTCCAAGGGTCTATCCCTCATGCGGGATACTCTCAGCCCTTCTGGGCTCCCCGGCCTCGCCAATAGGCGAGCGGTAATGAACATTTGCTCCTGCCTCCGAATTCTCGAAAGCTATTTGGCACGCAGTCCCCGTCCCCTGCTTGGAGAGGATGCCCGCCACGCGGGGAATGCGCGCGATCGGTCAATGCCCTCAATGTGGCATGAATCAGATTCGCGTCGAGCGTTTCCTTCCGCTGTCGGATCGGCGGGTCATGATGGACCTGACTCCGTCAGGGAGTGATCCGGCATGGCATCCGCAACGGCTGTTGGCTTACATTTGCCGTTCCTGCGGCTTCGTCGAATTGTATTTCGCGCCGAACGAAACCCAGAGTCTTCTCTAGTGACGGGGACTGGCTCGCTTCACTCCATCGGGCGCGCAAGCGTTCGGGTCGATACCAAGGTTTCGGGTCGGCCCGATGGCGGGCTATTCGCAAACCGTGTCCTTGATAAGGGACCGATGGTAGAGACGCCGGGCCGTGCAGCGGGGGCTGATTGAGGTGACCGAAGACTTGGATGCGAGCCGTGAATCCGGCATCGAGGTCGGACCCAAGGTGGCCTCGCGCGTCCGTCTCGTGTTCGCCTTGGTCATCTCCGCGGTCTTCCTCGATGTCATCGACTTCTCGATTGTCCAGGTCGCCTTGCCCTCCATCCGGACGGAGTTCTTGGTGTCGCTCGCCGAGAGCCAATGGATCGTAGGGGTCTACGGAATTACGATGGCGGGATTCCTGATGCTGAGCGGGCGGGCCGGGGACGTTTACGGCCAGAAGAAGTTGTTTGTCTTCGGCGTCGTCCTCTTCACCGTCGCCTCGCTCGTGGGCGGCTTGGCCCCGTCCCTCCTCGCGTTGGTCATCTCAAGGGCCGTCCAGGGTATCGGCGCGGCGATTTCCTCCGTCACAGCTCTGTCAATCTTCGTGGCGCTCTTCCCGGAGGGCAAGGAGCGGAACCGGGCCCTCGGGGTCTTCGTCGCCGTCCTCTCGGCGGGATTCGCCGCGGGTTCGATCAGCGGAGGCGTCCTCACGATGGGCCTCGGTTGGCGGTCGGTCATGTTTGTGAACGTGCCGATCGGAACCGTGGTGGCGATCCTGTCTCGCCGGTTCCTCCCTGAGGCCTCGGGTCGTGCCGCGATTCGACATCTGGATCTCGCGGGCGCACTCACCGTGACCAGCGGACTGATGCTCCTCGTCTATGCGTTGACGAATGCCGCGAGCGACGGCTTCCTTTCGATCCCGACGTTGGTGCCCCTCGTGGTCGCGTTTGTCGTCCTTTCCGCCTTCCTCGTCATCGAATCTCGTTCGAAGGCCCCGCTGTTGCCCCTCGGATTCCTCCGGAGGGGGAGCGTCCTGAACGCGAACGTCCTTGCGCTCCTGCTGACGACTTCGATGGTCGGCCCCGGATTCATCTTGACGATCTACATGCAGCAGATCCTCGGCTACTCGCCTCTCTACGCCGGCCTGGCGTTTCTCCCGCCCGCGCTGATTTTCTTCTTCGCCGGAGGGTGGGGCTCGTCTCGGATCGTCAACCGTTTCGGCGTCCGTCGCGTCTTGATCGGATCGACCGCTTTGGTCGCGGTGGGCCTCGCCCTCCTGACAGGCATTTCCGTCGGCGGGAGCTATCTCGGGATGCTCCCCGGCATTCTGGTCTGGTCTCTCGGCGCGAGCATCGGCCTTCCTGCGCTCAGCATCGCGGCGCTCGCCGGGACCCAACCCGGGGAGGAAGGTCTCGCCTCGGGCCTCATCAGCACCTCGCAGCGCGTCGGCTTCCCCTTGGGCCTGGCCGTCTTGCTGACCGTCGTCGCGGCGGCCGACCCGGCCCCAATCGGAGCGAACTTGTCCGCCTCCGCCGCGGCGGTGGTCATGGGATTCCGTTTCGCGTTCCTCGCCGCCGCGGTGCTGGCCGTAGTCGCGGTGGCCCTGGCGTTCCGAATCAAGGAGATGCGAGGTCCGACCGAAGGAGCCGCCGTGGGCGACTTCACACCGCAGTGAGCCGTTGCTTGTTGAGTCCTCCTCGAGCCGTTGAATTCCTTCGAGATGAGGTCGTTGTCGACGCCCCGCCAAAAGGATGTTGGTGCTGTCACAAGGTCGAAGCCAGGAGGGTCGCGACTTCGGACGGATACTGAGCGACCGGGACGCCTGCATCCGCGAAGGCTTTCACCTTCGACTCGGCCGTGCCCTTGCCCGCCTGGATGATCGCACCGGCGTGACCCATCCGCTTTCCGGGGGGCGCGCTGCGGCCGGCGACGTAGGCCACGACCGGCTTCGTCACCCTCCGTCGGATGAAATCGGCCGCCTCCTCCTCGGCCGTCCCGCCGATCTCCCCGACGAGGACGATCCGTTTTGTCGCCCGATCCTTCTGGAACAGCGCGAGGGCTTCGACCATGCTCGTTCCGATGATGGGATCCCCTCCGATCCCGATGCACGTAGACTGACCGAACCCGGCCCGGGTCATGGCGTTCACAATTTCGTACGTCAACGTGCCGCTCCGGGAGATCACGCCCGCGTCCCCCTCTTTGAAGAGGAGGTTCGGCATGATCCCCATCTTCGATTG
>VBLT01000055.1 GCA_005878615.1 Methanobacteriota archaeon | reverse complement strand
ATCACGATCTTGCCGCGAGCCTTGCCTGTGCCCAGGCGACGGACGGCATCGGGCACCTGATGGAAGGAGTACTTTCCATCGAGGGCCGGAGCCAACTTCCCGGACTCGAGGAACTCCTTCAGGATGACGAGATCCTCCGGTGCCGGCTTGGCCAAGAATCCGAGGAGCCGCTGGCTCACGAACTTGGACAAGAGCATCGTCTTGATGATGCGCGCGATCGGGTGACGGCTCGCTCCCACCAGCACGAACGTCCCGTCCTTGGTCAGGACACGCCGGCAGGCCGACAGCGAGCGGTTCGCGCCGATGTCGAAGAAGACGTCATATCGCTCCCCGCGCTCGACGAAATCTTCCCGCGTGTAGTCGATGACCTCGTCCGCGCCGATCGAACGCAGCATCTCCAGGTTCTCCGGGCTGCTGACCGCCGTCACGTGCGCCCCGAGCGCCTTCGCGACTTGGACCGCGAGGGTCCCCACGCCGCCCCCGGCTCCGTAAATCAGGACCCGCTGCCCCGGCTTGAGTTGCGCCTTGTTGCGCAGGCCCTGTAGGGCCGTGTAGCCCGCGCCGGGCACGGCCGCGGCCTGCTCGAACGAGACGTTGCGAGGTTTCGGTGCCACGCCAGTCTCGCTCGTCGTTGTGTATTCCGCGAAGCTGCCGCGTCCCTGGCCGAACACTTCATCGCCAGGCTTGAACCGCGTCACGTTCTTCCCAACCGCCTCGACCGTCCCGGCGACGTCCGCGCCTCGGATCGGGGTCTTGGGCCGCCGGAGTCCCTCGGATAAGCGAACCACGAAGAAGTCGGCGGTCATCATGTGCCAATCGAAAGCGTTCACCGACGCTGCGCGGACTTTCACGAGCACGCGGTCGTCTGCGAGAACCGGTTTCTCGATCTCTCGAAGTCGGAGCACCTCCGGTGGTCCGTATCGATCTTGTACGAAGGCCTTCATCGTCTCCTCGCGATGGGACGCGGTGGCGGACATGATGTTCCCCCTCCACCGCCGGAAGGCCGCCGAGGTAAGAACCTTTCCTGGGGCTTGCGCACGTGGCCCGGATTTCTGGAAACCTAACTGCCCCGTGGAATCCGAATGAAGGTCACTCGGGGCAGGCCCTTGAAGGCTGGATCGCCCGTCAGAAATTGCAGCTTTCGGATCCGGGCCAGGTGATATCCCACGGCATCGACGTACGAAATACGCCCTCGTCCCCGTGGCCACTTGACGCGCATGTCCATGGCGTCGAGGACTTCCTCGAGCGAGAAATCAATCAACAGGGGCCGAAACGAAGAGACCACCGCCCGCGCCTTGTCTTGAGGGCCGCCATCTCGAAGGAGCGAATAGTACACTTCCATGAGATTGAGCCACGTGGTGCGGCCCCGATCCGATTCGAAGTAGGGCCGTATCTTCCGGTCCGATAGGTTCGCGAGGATCGCGGACGAATCATAGAAGTATCTAGAGATCGTCCCAACCTTCCTTCATTTCGCGGATGAGGTCCGGAAGATTCCGCCGGAACTTCCACGTGCCGCTGAGTTCGTCCGGCCGCCGGAGTTTTCGGTGGATCTCGACTTCCAGAAAGTCCCCGTCCCGAATGTCCTCCGCGTGAACGACCTCGGCTGGGACGATCAGGCCGAGGGAATTGCCCCACTTCTTCGCCCGAGCAATCATGAGACGAAGTGATACAGCTAGTTATACATAAGGTTTGGGCGGGGGCCCGCGAAGCAACCCGGTGGAGGCGCCCCGAACAACAATCTCTGTGTCTCTCAAGAGCTCGGGGAGACTCCGGACCGTTTTGCCCTGCCCCACCGCGCAAGATCCTCCTGGATCCAGCCCTCGACCCGTTCGACGGCGAAGTCGACACGCTGTCGCATGATGATGCCCGACCGCTCGACGCCGGGCAAGCCCCGGACGTGGGCATCGACGTCTGCGACCTCGGCCATCGAGTTGGCCCAACCGATCAGCCACACGCCGGGCGGATTCGTCCTCGTCGTGATGAGCCGGCAACGAGGGAGGGCGGAGAGGATGCGTTGCACATTGGAGGGGACCGCCGCGCCTTGCGCATAGGCATTGTAGAGGACGAGCCCGCGAGCCTGCGCCGCATGGATCACCGGGAACAGCATGAACGATCCGTTCGCGAACATCGCCTCTCGATGGCGACGCACAGTCTTCGCCGAGAGGCCCGTCGCGTCGGCGATCTCCTTCAGGGGAGCCCGGGGCTGTCGCATGAGGACGGCGAGGATGCGCAGGTCGATCGAGGAAACCGCGGCCTCGGCGGCGGTCGCCTCGGAGAACGGTGGCGAGACCGCGAACGAGGGCTCTCCGAGAGCCTTCACCAGCTCGGGTGGCGGAGCCGCGTCCGGCGTCGTGGCATACGCATGGGCGTGGAAGGACCGATCGACATCGAACCCGGCCCACACGACGGGGTCCGTCTGGAGGGCGACGTCGATCGCCGCCTCGGGCTTGGCCATGTCCTTGTAGACGAAGATCCGCGAATGCCGACGGAAGATCTGGGGGATCGGGAAGAGCCAGGTGGAGGGCACTACCCCTTCCGCGATGAGCGACTCGATCCTCCGCTTGACCGAGTTCCCCGACAGGCCCAGGGACCCTCCGATGCGTTCGTTCGAGGCGAACGGATCGCGGGCGAGGCGGGCAAGGATCTGGAAGTCCTTCTCGTCGACCACGGTTCTCGTCGATTCATAAAGAGGGCGATATTTGAAATCGTTCGTCCGGACCCGCGATGAACCGCCCTGTCGTTGGGAGTCTCCATGACCGACGCAGAGAAGGCGGGAAAGACTCGATTGCCGACCGGATCAAGCGAACCGTCTTGGG
>VBLT01000054.1 GCA_005878615.1 Methanobacteriota archaeon | reverse complement strand
GCGAAGGGCGTGAAGCCCTCGCGGCGATCACGAAGGCGGCGTCCCTGGCGCCCGATCGCGCCGATTTCGTCCGGTTCCGCCGCGACCTCCTCATGGCCCAGGGATCCCACAAGGCCGCCGTCGAAGCGGGCGAGCGACTCCTCGAACTGGACGGGAAGGACACGGACGCGTTGCGGCAAACGGCCCTCGCATTGGAGCGGCTCGGCCGGTCCGACCACGCGGTCGAGGCCCTCGATCGGGCCGCCCGGATCGATCCGATGGACCGATCGACCTGGAACGCCCGAGGCGACCTCCTGTCCCGACTCGATCGGCCGAAGGAGGCCCTGGAGGCCTTCGATCACACGCTCAGCTTGAACCCGGGTGACCGCCCGGCCCTCGCGGCGAAGGGCCAGATCCTGTTGGACCTCGGCAAGGTCCCGGAGGCCCAACGGGTCTTCGAGGACGGGCTCATCCTCGATCCGAACAACCTCGAGTTCCTCGGAGGCAAGGCGGCGTGCCTCGCCGACCAAGGCCATTACGACGACGCGCTGTCGCTGCTCACGGTCGTCCTCCAGAAAGACCCGAACCATTACGCGGCCCACCGGACGAAGGGCCTGTGCCTGCTGCGGACAGATCACGCCGCGGACGCGATCTCCGCCTTGGAATTTTCCCTCAAGGCCAATCCGAGGGACGCCGCAGTCCTCACGTGGATCGGGGAGGCCTACGCCGCCCTCGGGAAATCAGATGAGGCGCTGCGCGCGTTCGAAGCGGCGGTCGAGGCCTCGCCGTCCTTTGGTGACGCGTGGCGGGCGAAAGGCCTGCTTCACATGAAGCTGGAACAGTTCCCCGCGGCCGCCGACGCCCTCGCGCAGGCGACGGAGACCCTCCCGGACGACAAAGGGCTGTGGTACATCCGTGCGACCGCGGAGGACCGCGCGGGACGTTTCGACTTCGCGGTCACATCCTACGACGGCGCCTTGCGGCTCGACGCCCGAGACAAGGCCTCGTGGACCGGGAAGGCCCTTTCCCTGATGCGGCTCAAGCGGTTCGACGACGCCCTCAAAAGTTTCGACGCGGCTCTCGCCCTGGATCCGTCGTTCGAACCGGCCCAGGCCGGTCGTGCCACGGCCGAAGAACGCCTGCACATCGCCAAGATTGAAGCGTTCGCGGAGGCCGTCGTCCGTTTCGAAAAGCATCTGACCCGGCCCGCCACGCGAGACGAGATCTTCCGGTATTGCTCCGTCCCCCTCGACACGTTGGACGAGGTCGTCAAGTATGTGAACGAGCCGGCCCCGTTGGCGCCCGACCGGATCGAGGCCGAGGACCTCCGCAAGTTCGAGGCCGTCGGGGCCGCGGTCCTCCAACATGTGGAGAATGCGAGGACCTTGGACGCGTTGCGACTCTCCGACGTCAGCACGGTGCTTCCGCACGTCGATCTGGAGGAGGCCCGGACAATCTGGGGCTACATCGATTGGGTGCGTGATGCGCCCCTCGAGCCGACGCCCGAATGGCACAATGACGACTTGATCCGGCAGGCCCTCGACTTGCCGAAGGAAGAATGGAACCTCGTCGACTTGGCGAAGGAACTGCACCTGGGGCCCTTTGAGGCGAAGAAGCTCGAGGTGTCCCTCAAGATCTTCGAAGGGGGCGGCTACAAGATCACCACGAAGCCTCGGCCCGAGTCCAAGGCGAAGAAGTCGAAGGCCGAGGCCCGCACCGTCCCGAAGGAGGAAGGGCCGGAGGACGACGAAGCGGAGGCCGATCGGCCCGAAGACGTCGGATCGCGAAAACCTGCGGCTCCAAAGGCCCCGGCCAAGCCGGTCGAGGCGGCCCCGACCAAATGTGAGGCCCACCATGCGCTCGGGATCGAGCGACATGCCTGCGGCGCGTGGCTGTGCAAGGCCTGCTTGGATGCCGGAGGAGTCTGCGCCTCCTGCAACGCGCCTCTCCCGCGTCCGGCGGATCGCGAAGCTCGGAGAAAGGATCGCGAGGCGGATTTCGGCCGGCTTTAGGTGCGGCTCACTCGAACGTCCAATGGTCCCGTTCGCGGAGCAGTTCTCGGAGGAAGCGGACAGCCTTCGGCCGGTCCAACTGCATCAGGAACGCGCCGAGGTGCTTGCACATGAGTCGACCGACCGCTCGATTCGTCCGGAAGTCGACGCAGTCGTGTTCGAGGCGTTTCTGCTGCCGATCGATGAGGACCGAATAGTCCTTCACCCGGCCGGAGAGGAGCGTCTCCGTCTCTTTGTCGACGGAGACGAGGGACGGGTCAATCGCTGTTGCAGAGGCGAGCCGGTTCCTTCCCAGGAAGACGAGGAGGAGCTCCTCGAAGGTCATCTTGTCGATGTCTTTGTTCAGCGGTACGTCCGCCTGGATCGTACCCGCCTCGTCCTCGACCTGGCCGTCACGGATCTTGACCGCGACGCCGAATCGCTCGAGCGATTCGTTGATCTTCTTGTCGATGTAGGCCTGTTCCTCCGGCGTGTACTTGACCCGGTTCCGCGGCTCGTTGAAATATCGGCGGGCGGCTCGCGCGTGGAACGGCGTGTGGACCGGATACTTCCAGTTCGCGGGGTCCGCGTACTTGTCCGGATCCTTCGGATAGCCCTGCGGCGGGCCGAGGCGACCGTCTCGCTTTCGGCTCGGCTTCACGGCGCGAGGCATCCGCTTGGGTACCGGGTCGGCGGATTAAAAGTTCGATGCGCCCTCTCGATGACGCCGGTCCGCTCGAAGCGCACGGTTAACCGTTGAAAGTCGTTCGGGAGCGGCGTTCCATGGCGTCCCGGCGCATCGTCATCGTCGGCCTCGGGGATTCGACGACCGCTGGCACGCCGGCGTTCCGTTCGCCTCTGGAAGCCCCTCCCCACGGCGAGGGCAATTCGGAGAGCCAGTACGCGTACTGGATGATGCAGGCCCATCCGGAGTGGACCGTGCTCAATCGAGGCATCAACGGTCAGACCGCGGCCCAGATCCGTGCGAGGTTCGATCGGGACGTGGGACAGGCGAGGCCGGCCTACGCCATCCTCCTCGCCGGCGTCAATGACATCTTCTCCGGCTCCGAGGCGGAATCGGTCGAGCGCGAACTGGCGGCGATGTATGCGGACGCCCTCGACGCGGCCATCGTGCCGGTGGCGGCGAGCGTCTTGCCGTACGATCTCGCGACACCGCGCGCGACGGGTGCGATCTTCGCCTTGAACACCTGGATCGAATCGTTCGCGAAAGTCCTCGACATCCCCTTCGCGGACACGCACGTGGCCGTGGCCGATCCGAAGGCCATGCACCGACTGCGCGGCTCTCCGGACGGCCTCCATCCGGACGTGGACGGATATCGCCGGATGGGGGAGACCCTCACTCGGACGATCGAGGCCCACATCGTCCGGGGCGACAGGCGATAGCGGGTTCGGCGTCGCGGTAGCGGTCGCGGTCCTCCTGCTCCTAGTCCTGTTCCCCGCCTTCGGCCGCCGGATCGCGGCGCGCGATTTGCCGGTTTACTTCGTCACCGTCGCCCTGGTCCCGGTCATCCTCTGGCTCTTTCCTCCTTTCGTCCGAGCGCTTGCGCGATTGACGTACCTAGCCCACCGCGCGATCGCCGGCAGGGGCGGTTTCTACGTCCGCGTCCCGAAGCCAAGGACCACGCGTTTGCGCGACACGCTCGTCTTCGCGGTCGGGCCTTTCGCGATCGACCTGTTCGTACTGTCGGAGATTCTCTACTTCTTCGGTCCCGCTGATGTCAAGGATTTGCGCTTCAGCCTGTTGGCTTTTCCCGTTTTGTTGCTTTTCGCCGGCCTCCTTACGTCGCTCGTTCCCGGGGCCTGGCTTCTCGACGCCCTCGAGGTCCGAGCGGTGAGCCCGTTGCGCGGCGAAGTGGTCCGCGCGGCCGAGTTGTTCGAGCGGAT
>VBLT01000040.1 GCA_005878615.1 Methanobacteriota archaeon | reverse complement strand
CGACGCGCTCACATCGGGGACCAATGCGGATCCGTTCGTGGACACGAGCCGCAGCTGGATGGCGTGGCCTCCGGAGGCCAGATACAATGGGACCGTCTGCGCGGCCGTCTCGAGGGTGAGCGCGCCGTCCACGAACACCAGCGTGTGCCCGCCGTTCGGATCGGGACCACCCCCGGGCGGGGTGAGGTTGAAGCTCGAGACTTCGTAGACGACGTAGACGGGGCTCCCATTCCCGATGACAGAACGGTCCGCGGGAGACACGATGGTGAGGGTTGGTCCCGCGGCGGTGGCCACGGGAGAGGCCGACAGGAGCGACGTGAGGCCGAGGAACACGATTGCAGCCGCGGCGACGCATCGCAGCGCCGTCCGCGTTCCCTTCGCGGGCCTCATGCTGCCACGCCAATTCGGCGGGAGATAAATCGACTTCGCTTCAACGGGGCCGGATTCCGGCAGGTAGCCCGCTTCCCGTCCGAGCCCGCGGGATGCTCGCCCTCCCGCAGGGCTCCCGCTGACCGCCTTTTCCCGCACGCGTCTCCGATGCGCTCAGTTCCCGTGACCGACCTGGACGATCTGGCTTTGGGCCGGTCCCGCGACGTTGTTGTAGTAGAGGACGAGGAGGCTGCCCTCGCCGATCACGTCGATCCGGGCGGACGTCCCTGCCGGAAGCGCGAGGAAGTTCGGGCTCGCATCGACCGCCGGCTGGATCGCGTTGAACGTCGCGGACCCGGTCGTGTCCTGGGCTCCCGTCTCAAGGTCGTTCGTGTCGACCATGTAGCGGAAGGTCGGATGGCTCGGGTCGATCTGCGGGGCGCCGAACGTGGCCCCGAGGAAGTTCAGGTCGTCCAGGAGGATCGGCGCCGTCTGGACGGCGGTGTTCCGCGGGTTCGCGACGAGGAACTCGAGGAAACCGTTCCCGGACGTGAGCTCGACGACCGCCGAGACCATCTGGCCCGTCGCGTCGAAGGAACCGGAGAGCAAGAGGCCGAGGTCCGCGACCTCCACGAGGTAGTCGGGCGTCCCGTCCCCGTTCGCATCGATCCAGACCTCGGTGACCATCATGTTCGCGACGCTCCGCAGTCCCCACGTGGCGATCCCGAATTCCAGGATCCGGCCGAGGCCCGGCACGTCGAACGCGTGGGCGCCGGTCGCGCGGATGTCGAACCAGTTGTCCGGGTCGTTCGGGAGGCCTTTCGCCTCGTGGATCAGGTCCTCGTTCGGATCGCGCACCCCGAGCTGGTAGATGTCGACGAGGCTGTCCGCCAGGCCGCGGTTGCGCAGCGTGAAGTGCGAATCCTCGTTGCCCGTCGTCCCGGCGGCCGACCGTGCGACCGGGATCACGTGGAACGGAACCCGGAGGACGTCCCCGCCGTTCGTCTGCGTCAGCGTCACGAAGCCGTCGTACTCCAGGAAGTCGCTCGGCGGCAGGAGGCGGAAGTCGATCTGCAGGGAGAGGGTGAAGGTCCTCGCCCGACCTTGGCTGACCGAGATCGAGGCCGGATGGGACAGCATGATGCTGCCATCGTCCTCCGTCGGCGTCCGGAACGCGTCGGAGATTGCGAAGGTCTTCGTCGAGGTCCCTTTGTTCCGCACCTGCAGGTCGAAGGTGTACGTCTTCACGGCCGTCCGGTCGCTCTCGCGGACGGCGAAGGTCGCGCTCCCGGGGACGACGACCGAGGAGACGTCGGCCGCGACGTCGACGCGGACGCGTCCCGCGCCCATCAGGGCCACGGGGTAGACTTCGCCGCCCCGCTCCGCGTCCGTCGCGGTGTTCATCAGGACGTCCTTGACCTCCTGCACGCTCCACGTGGGGTGGAGCTGGCGCAGCAGCGCGGCGGCCCCCGCGACGTGCGGCGACGCCATCGACGTGCCGGACAGGTTGATTCCGTCGTCGCCGCTCCCGACAAACGCAGAGAAGATGTTGCCGCCCGGAGCCGTGATGTCCGGCTTCAGGACCGAATCGCCGAACCGAGGCCCGCGGGAGGTGAAGCCCTGCAGGCGGTTCGGGATCGAGAGGGTGTTCGCCGGGTCCATCGTGAACGTCGTCCCCGCGCCGATCGCGCCGGAGACCGCGATCCCGTCGAGGTTCCCGATCATGACGCCCGGGATCGTGATGCCGGCCCCGCTGCCGCCCATGATGATCGGGTCCGCGGCGGGGAGTTGGTTGTACACGACGACGGCGGAGGCGCCGGCTCCCTGCGCGTTCAGGACCTTCGTCCGGAAGGTGCAGACGCCCCGCTCGATCAAGGGAATCTTCCCGGTGAGGGAGCCCGCGGGCAGGGCGCTGCAGGCCCTTGCGTCCGGAGTTCCCACGGCCCCGAGCTGGACGGCCGGGCCGCTCACGGTGCCCGTGACGGCGAGGGGGACGGTCAAGGCGCCCTCGAGGGACTCCTTGTCCCCGTCCGCGCCGTTGCTCCCGGCGACGGTCACGAGTTGCACCGTCACGCCCGGATCGTTCCCGGCCGCGACGCTGATCGCGTCGGAGGCGACGGCGGGGGATCCGGCGAAGTAAGGATTGTTCCCCGAGTTGCCCGCGGAAGCGACGACGATGGTGCCGAGCGCCGCCGCGGCGTTCGATGCGACGGCCGTCAGGTCCGTGTTGCGGCCGTAGGGGCTGCCGAGGGACATGTTGATCACGTCGACGTGGTCCGACGTGTCTCCGTCGCCGTTCGGGTCGACCGCCATCTCGATCGCGGCGGCGACGTTCGCGGAGCTCGTCGATCCGAGCGCGAACACTTTGTAGATCAGGAGGGATGCGCCCGGCGCCACGCCATGGGCCACCTTCGAGGTCCCGAGGCCCGCGGCGATGCCCGCGACGTGCGTCCCGTGTCCCGCGACGTCGAGCGGGTCCGCGTCCGGCACGGGGATGCTGCTGCAGGTGCCCGGGCTCGGCGGCACCGCGGGGCAATTGGAATCGTACCATTCGCCGACGAGGTCCGTCCCGCCAATGACCTTCGACGTGGGGAACGTCCCCGGCTCGATGACCGTCGGATCGTTCGCGGCGTAGTCCGCCGGGTTGCCGCTGCCGCCGAAGTCCGCGTGGGTGTAATCGATCCCGGTGTCGATGATCGCGATGCGCATGCCGGTGCCGTCGGCGCCGAGGTCGGCATAGCTCTCACCGCCGAGGATGAACGGCACGCTGTTGTCGAGGCTCGGCGAGGCGCTCTGCACGGGGACGAGCCGCGCCACTCCGGGGATCGAGAGGGCTCGGATCAGGGTCGCCCGGTCCGCCATCACGTCGAAGCCGTTGAACACGATGCGATATTCATGGAGAATGTGCACGCCGGCCGCGAGGAGGCCCGCCTTGACGGCGGCCTGGGATTGCCGCAAGGAGGCGACGAACGCCTTCTGTCCCGCGGCGTCGAGGGCCGCGCGACCGTTGTCGATCCGCGACTGCTCAATCCGAGCGGGATCATCTCCTTTGTGAGGCCTAGATCGGTGATCGGTTGCGCCCGATCGCCGAACGCGTTCGCAAGGTGCGCCCAATTCAACGCGGACGTGCCGACGACCGCGGTCGCCACCGCTTGGACCGGCACGACGCCGATCGAAGCGACCATCACAAAAGCCAGCGCGATTGCCGGGAGCCGTCGAACCGAGTTTAGCGCTCCCGCACCTACTCCATCCTGCATCGTAAATTCCCCTCCCCGCGAGGACACAAGTCCGTTGGGCGAGAGTCGATACGCTGAGTGACTTCAAAAAGCATTCCCCCAATCGGATCCCGTATTATCAGGAGGAGAAACAGCACTACGGATCGCGTCGATGGGGGGTTGCCGCGACGAATGTCGGTCGCGAATCTTCCGCGCGACCGCGTTTGTCGCCTCCCGCACCTCACGATTCCTCGAGTCAACCCTAATTATCGACGAAGCGTTGCCATTTCGCCGTGAGCGAGGCGTCGATCGAACGGCTGCGCAAGTTCCTCCTGCCTCTCGAACTCGCGGAGGCCGAGCTGAAGACGAAACCCGCGGCCGCGGTGATGATCATCCTGCGGGAAGGCACCGAAGGTCTCGAGGTCCTCCTCGGCGAACGTCGAAAGCGCGAGGGCGACCCTTGGTCGGGTCAGATCGGCCTCCCGGGCGGCCGGCATCACACGGAGGACGGGACGCTCCTGAGCACCGCGCTCCGAGAGACGCGAGAGGAGGTCGGCATCGACGTCGGGGGCCATGCAGAGACGCTAGGTCACATGGCCCCGCGGGCGCCTGGCAACAAGCCGGAGCTGCTCGTCGTCCCCTTCGTGGCGATCGCGACCGCGCCGCTCGAAGCGAGCCCGGGGCCGGAGATGACCTCCGTCTTCTGGGTCCCCCTGTCGGCGTTGCCGGCGACTCAAGGCAAGACGCTGGTCCCGACAATCCTGGGCGAATTGTACGTCCCGTCGTATACGTCGGGCGACCGGCTCATCTGGGGATTCACCTATCGAATCCTCGAGGAACTGCTCGTCTTCGTCGGACTCAGCGCTTGAGGTCCCGGTCGAGCGGCCGTTGCGGACTGTGGCGGATCCGTTCAACGAAGTCGGGATCGTGGAGGGCCTCGAGTAGGTCTTGCCCGGTCAAGTTCTCAAGAATCGGCATCGCGGGGGTTTGCGCCTTCCCCGTTTCGACCTGGGGCGCCAGGGGTCCGAACCGAGCGGCATCGACGGCCTTTCGCAAGGCGACGGCGGAGACGATTTCCTTCGGAGATGGCTTCGGCGTCAACGCGATCCGATGGTGGGCCGCGAGGCCGTCGGCCGATCGAACGTCGATCCATTGCCCGCATTCCGGGCATCGCAGGAGGCCGTCGGCGGGCCGCGGAGGACGCATCTCCAACGCGATGATCGCGACGCGCAGGAACAAATAGATGACGACCGACGCGAGGAGGTAGGACTCGATCCGTGCGTCGGCGAGTCGGAAGGGGTGATTCAGGTAGAGGTTGTCGTGATTGATGAAGACGAAGGCCGCGGCGACCGCAATCACCAGGAGCAGGAGCTCCCGCAGGACGTATCGCGAGGAACGCGTCGGGAATCCCATCCGGCTGCCCTCGAATCGGGCCCGACCCGGATGCGGGGCTCGGGCCTTCCTCTGAGGTCGGGACAGGGTCGTGGCGCGGATATACCTTTGGAAGGGTGGGACGATGGTATCAAAAGTGAGAAGGGGGGAATGAAATATATCCGGTTCCTCATCAGGCGGGGTGCTCATGGCGAAGCGTATCCGGCCGGCGGTCCTCGCGGCCGGATTCGGCATGTATTTTCTCGTCGTCGGGGCCATCGCCTGGCAGTTCGCCCAAGGCCTGCCCAACCCGTGGTATCCCCCGGACATCACCCGCTGGGTCTATACGACGTACATGCTGGTCGCCGCGATCTTCGTCGTCGGACTCGGCGGCCTCGGACTGAGCATCCGTTCCTCGTTCTCGCGGCAGATCCGGGAGGTCGACGCCCGGCTCGGATCGATGGTGCGACAATCGGACTCGTTGCCGCCCCCGCTCGCGGAGACCGCGACGACGCGCGACACGGTCGACCGGGACATCGACGAGCTGCTCGAGAGCCTCAGCGAGGTGGAGGCGTCCGCCACGCGGGAGGCCCAAGCGATGGACTCGAACCCGCAATCGGGCTCGCCGCCCTACAGCGACGAGGACGACACGAAGCTCGGGTCGCGGCGGCAGCGCCTGATCGCGCGCCGCAAGTTCCTCGGCCGCTACTTGATCGGGCCGGCCCTGGTCGCGGGCGTGATCCTCGGCATCTCCGGGATGATGCTGCCGGGAGCCGATGGATTCGCCCAATACAACCACCATTTCAACACCGCCCTCATCCTCGGCATCGGGTACGCCTGGATCGGGGTCGGTTGGTACATCGCCTTGACCGTGTTCGCGCTCGTCGGCGGGCGGGACTCCGGCGGCCGCAAAAGGTGATGCGCCAGCAGGCGGGTAAGAAGGGATTCGGTCCCATTTTCGAAAAAGCGACGGGTGACGGGTGGATTTAAATAAGACTTTGATGAATAGACTTGAGCAAAGGGTAGAGGGTCACCGATGATTACGACCGTCGTAACCGTCACGTCGACGTTTCTCGCGGGCAGCTTCGGGGCTGCCGCGGTCGCCTCCCTCATCCTGTTCCTGATCATGCGGGAGCTCACGAGTGCCCACGCGGAGGAGACGGGCAGCACGAAATCGAGGACCCTCTCCCACACGCTGCTCATCCCGATCAGCCCGCTCCTGGTCGTCTTCGCCTTCATCGTCGCGGTGAAGGTCATCGAAGTCCTCTAGCGCCTCGCCCTCAGGGACGTGTTTTCGGATCCGATCCGGTCAGTGGAACGGCGCGACCAGGTACAGGATGACGTTTCCGAGGCTGTGGCTCAAGATGACGCCCCACAGGTTCTTCGTCTTCAGGGCGACGAAGCCATAGAAGAGGCCGACGCCGAAGACGAACAGCAGGTCGAACCCGCTGAGGAAGAAGATGTGCAGGCTGGCGAAAATCGCGGTCACGTAGAGGAGGCCGGACCGGCCGCCGAGGGCTTCGACGGCCCGCCTCAAGAGGATGCCGCGGAAGATGAGTTCCTCGGATAGGCCGGTCGCGAGGAAGATGACGACCGCGCCACCGAGGAGCCAGCCGAGGGAATCGGGCGGGATCCACGGTGCCGGCCGGAGGATGGCGTACTCGAGCCGGCCCAGCGGGATCCCGGTCATCGCGACCACGAACTGGAGGGGGACCTCCCGGACCCGACGGACGAGGAGGCCGAGGTCCCGCGCCCCGAGGCGCTGCACGTAGGCCACCGCCGCGACGGACACGAGCAGCGGGATGCTGACGAGGGCGAGCCACGGGATCGTGTTCAGCGGGTTCATCTCCGGGCTCGCGACGAAGTCGAATCGCGGGACCGCGAGGGAGAAAACGCGGACGAGGGATGCGAGGCTCACCGCGACGAGGAGCGCCGCCAAGGTGGCGTCCTTCGTCTGCTGGAAGACGGAGAGGAACAGGAGGGAGAAGACGAGGAGGATGTGCATCGACAGGCCGATCGGCTGGAAAGGACGATCGACCGGGCTCGCGGGACCGGGAATCGCGATGAAGACTTCCGCGAGGGTGACGAGGGCGAGGTACGCCAGAAGATAGGTCCACCGGGAGGCGCGGACCGTCGCCACCTGGGGCGTCGACACGGCCGTGGCCATCGCTCACTCCAGCGGCTGCCCGACGAGCGGCTCCATCGGGACCGCCTCGTACGACTCGCGGGCCTCGAAGTACAGATACGGCGTCGCGGCCGCCTGTCCAATGACGTAGGCGTAGGCGAGCCCGTCGATCCCGAAGTCCGGGTTTTGCAGGAGGAACCACCCGAGGCCGAGCGTGATGACGGTCGCGATCGTCGCGGCGATGATGAGCGGGAGGGAGCGCTTTCGCACCCGGACCCGCGTCCCCAGGATCCCGTTGAGGAAGGCGGGGATTGAAGCGACGGTAA
>VBLT01000074.1 GCA_005878615.1 Methanobacteriota archaeon | reverse complement strand
ATCATTTCGACGGGGACGGCAATGGGATCGGCTGTGAGGCTTAGGGGCTGTCTCGGTGCCGCGCCTTCACTCGGTTTCTTTCGGCAGGGCCGGGCGACCTGCCTCGCCCGAAAAAATCTCCACGGTCTTGACGTTTACCATCTCAAGCAAGCCGTACCGGCTCAGCTCGCGGCCGACGCCGCTGTGCTTGATCCCGCCGAAGGGCATCCTCGGATCCGATTTCACCGCGCCGTTGACGAAGACGAGGCCCGACTCGATCTGGCGGACCAGTTCGTCCGCTCGGTCCAGGTTCCGCGTCCAGAGGCTCGCGCCGAGGCCGAACTCCGAATCGTTCGCCTCCCGGATTGCGCTCTCCAGGTCCGGGACCCGGAGGACGGGCGCGACCGGGCCGAACGTTTCCTCTCGGAGGACCCGCATCTCTTTCGTCACGCCCGCGAGCAGCGTCGGTTCGAAGAACCAACCGGGCCGGGACAGGCGATGGCCTCCGACGACGGCCTCCGCGCCCTTCGCCAGCGCATCTTGGACCTGGCCTTCGATCTCCTCGCGCTGACCGGCGTTGACCAGCGGACCGATGTCCGTCGATGGGTCGAGCGGGTCGCCGACCTTCAGGTTCCGCATTCGCTCCGCGAACTTCGCGAGGAAGTCATCGGCGACGGAATCCACGACGAAGAAACGCTTCGCGGCGATGCACGATTGTCCGTTGTTGATGAACCGGCCCGCGACGGCGCCTTTCGCGGCGGCGTCGAGGTCCGCGTCCTCGGCGACGATGAAGGGGTCGGACCCGCCGAGTTCCAGGACGACTTTCTTGACGCCCTTGGACGCCTCGCGCGCGACCGCGATCCCGGTCGGGACGGAGCCGGTCAGGCTGACGACGGAGACGGGGCTGCGGATCAGTGCGGTCGCCGTTGTGCGATCGCCCAGGACGACCTGGAAGACGTGGTCCGGCAGGCCCGCCTCCCGAAACGCGGCCTCGAGGTTCAGCGCCGATTGGGGGGTCGCGCTCGCGGGCTTGACGACCACAGTGTTGCCCGCGACCAGGGCCGGCACCGCGAACCGGACGATCTGCCACATCGGGAAGTTCCACGGCATGATCGATCCTAGGACCCCGCGCGGATGGAACGCGACGTACGATCGGACGGCGTCCGTGGCGACGACCTCGGGCTCGAGGAACCTCGGTCCGTTTTGCGCGAAGTAGTCGGCGCCCCAGGCGCATTTCTCGACTTCGGCGAGGGACTCGCGGATGACCTTGCCCATCTCCATCGTCATCGTCGGTGCGTAGTCGTCCTTGTGCTTTCGGAGGATCTTCGCGAAATGGGAAAGGAACACGCCGCGATCCTCGGGATCCAGTTTGGACCAGGGGCGGAACGCATCGCGGGCCCGGGCGACCTTGGCGCGCACCTGGGCGGCCGTCGAGATTGGATGGCTGGCGATCACCTGGCCCGTCGCCGGATTGATCACATCGAACGTGCGATTTCGGCCTGCCGCGCGAGGGGAGACGTTCTTCGGTTGAGCCTGCATCCTCACTTCCTCCGGGATGCCCACGGCCTCCGCGGGAAATAGCCTTTGCGGGATTTCGTCGGGACGAAATCCGGTCATCCGGGAGCCTCGAAGGAAGTTTCAATTACGAGACTCGCAATCAAAGCGTCGCGTGCGTGGGTGGCCCAGCTTGGTCAAAGGCGCAGCGTTGAGGTCGCTGTCCCGTAGGGGTTCGCAGGTTCAAATCCTGCCCCACGCATCCACTGCGTCAGAGGTCGAACCGCAAAGGCGGCCAGCGGTTTCGGATCGCATTCGGGGTCGGTCGTTTCGGGACTTTGTCTAGTCGGATTCCGACTGTCTCTTTCCAGGAATCGTCGGGGCCAATGACGCCTCGATGTTTGAGTTCGGCGACCTTCGGCCAGAACCGCGCGAGGAGGGCACGCGCTAGGCGACCAACCAACCACGGGCGTCCGCCAAGAGGATCGCGGAGGTCAGCACGAGGGATTCGAAGGCGCCGGATCGGGCCTCCGCGAGGGCCTTCGTGACGGTCATTCGCTCGACCGCGGCAATCTCGTCCGGGTCCGGGCGTCGGTCGGTGGGCCGGCAATCCCGCGTGAAAAAGAGATGGAGCATTCCGTCGAGGTACGCCGTCAAACTGTTGCCGGCGAACAATTCGAGGACGCGCCCCGCTTCGTATCCAGTCTCTTCGAGCAACTCGCGACGCGCACAGGCATCCGGCGATTCCCCTTCTCGCGCCGTGCCGCCCGGCAGGGAAAACGCGATCCGTCCGAGGCCATGGCGGTACTCCCGCGTCAACACGATCTCCTTTTCCTTCGTCACCGCGAGAATCGCCGCGGACGTGCCGAGGTGCATCCGGATCCAAGTCTTCCGGGCGCCGCTCGGAAGTTGGACGTCGTCCTCGGAGACGGGAGGCCATGCCTCGCGCAGTCGTTTCGACGCGAGGATTCGCGGTTCGGATGCCATCGATTCCCACCGAGCGGCCGGGCACCGCGAGCCATGTACTTAGGACCGTCGCAAGACGCGCTCAGTTCCACGATCCGATCAAAGGAGCACAACTCTTATTATCAGCAACCCAGGTATGCGCGCGATGCCCCTCAGGTTTTGGAAGAAGGACAAACCCGAGAAGGGGAAGGAAGAGAAGGGCGAGCCCCAAGTCGAAAAGGGGACCAAGGCCGAGAAGCCCACGAGCCAGGGCGCGAAGGCCGAGGTCCTCGAACCTGAGACGAAGAAGGCGGAAGAGAAGAAGCCCGAGCCCATCGCTCCGACCCGCCCGCCGCAACCGGGCGACGCGGAAGCGGCCATCGCGGGGGCCCATGCCGCGCTCGTCGATCTGGGCCTCACCGTCCCTCTGACGAAAGGCGTCTTCGCGAAGCGCGTGGCCGCGTACCCGGGAGGCGAGATGGCCTTCGTCGCGGATTATCGGACGGAGCCGCACCGGGCCGTGACCCGCGTCTTGGGGGACTGGCTCGGATTCCGGGTCCCCGAGGTCTTCGAGCCGGACGCGCTCCTCAAGGAGATCAACCCCCGGCTCAGTTCCTTCAAGTTGAGCATGCAGCTGAAGGACCTCACCTGGCTCGACAAGGAACTCAACCTGCGGAAGGCGAAGCTGGTCCTGGGGGACCAGGAGAAAATCGTCCGGTTCAAAGACGTCCGGGATCTCGTGAAGTCCGTGAACGAACTGCTCGCCCCGAAGAAACTCGCGTTCCTCGAGCTGGAGACGTGGGATGACGATTTCGCGTTCCTCCTGATCCGGGAGCCGCGATGGGACAAGATCGCCGGGACCGACCTCGTCGTCATCAAGGCCGATCAGACCGCGACCGGCGGCGAGTGCGGAGAGTGCGGGGCCCCGGTCGGAAAATATTGGCGCGACTGCCTCAAATGCGGAGCCGTGTTCAACTAGTCCTTCTTCTCCGCCTTCTTGGGCGCTTCCTTCGTCTCCGGCGTCTCGATCTTCAGCGAGTCCGGTCCGCCCGGCGCCGTCCGGAGGATCGGCATCGGGTCGTACAGCTTCGCGGGCCACTCGCGGCGCTCGACGCGCATGCCGCAGTGGGGGCAGTTCTTGGCGTCCAGGTGCTCCTCGTTCCGCGTGAAGAGGACCTTCCCGTCGCAGAACGGACAGTGCAAGGTCCGCGGCTTCCGCATGATCCGTTTCGCGAAGACACTGACCTGTCCCTCTCGGAGGTCGGGCGACATCCGCGCGGACCAAGACATGCCTGACTAAGAAGGTTCCGCCGTGGAGGTCCGTCGGCGACGTCCACCCCTTGCCGGGCCGCAAAAAGCCTAATGGCGCCAACGCATCCATCCGATCGTCGATGCACGAGCTCCCGCTTCGTCCCTACCACGAGTTCGCCGGAGCCCTCTTCCGTTCAGAAGCCGAGTGGGACGTCCCCGCGGGGTATCGTTCGCTGGACGAGGAGGTCGCCTCGGTTCGGCATGGGGCCGGCCTGGTCGATCTGAGCGATCGCGCGAAGCTCGAGCTGACGGGTTCCGAGCGCGTGACGTTCCTTGACGGACTCGTGACCATCGACGTGAAGATCTTGACTCCGGGGACGTCCGCCTATGCGCTTCTGCTCAACGAAAAGAGCCGCGTCCTGGCCGACGCCCGCGTGTACGCCTTTCGAGACTCGCTGATTCTGGACATGGACGCCGCGCAGGCCCCTCGGGTTCGCGAGATTCTTGAAAAGGGGCGGGTGAGCGACGACGTGGAATTCCGCCAACTCCGTTCGGCGGGCCACATCGCCGTCGAAGGCCCGAACGCGGCGGACGTCCTCGCCAAAGTCGTGCGATCGGAAGTGCGCGGGCTCGCCCTCGACGCCTTCGCCGGTATCCCGTTGGCCAACGGTCGAGAGGGCCGGATCGTCCGAAGCCGATCGAACGGGGCGCCGGGATTTCAGGTGTGGGCCGAGAATGGCAGTCTCGCGGAAGTTTGGCAGGCGCTCCTGAGATCCGGCGCGAGACCGATCGGACGGGATGCCTACGAGGTCCTGCGAATCGAGGCGGGAGTCCCGCGGTACGGGCCCGAAATGAACGAGGGGACCCTCGCACTTGAAGTGGCGCCGGACTCCGCATTGAGCTTCACCAAAGGCTGCTATGTCGGCCAAGAAATCGTCGCTCGCGGGACGTATGTCGGCCAGGTACGCCGGAAACTCGCCGGCATCCTCGTGGACGGGGATCAGCCGCCGGTCCACGGCGACCGCGTCCTCAAGGCCGATCGGCAAGTCGGCGTCGTCACGAGCGGCACCTGGTCGCCGACCCTCGGCTCCGCCATCGCGCTCGCACTCCTGCGAATCGATGAGTTCGCGACCACGGAACCGCTGCACATCGATCGCGGCGGGTGGGACCTCCGCGGTCGTCCGCATTCGCTGCCGTTCGTCCGCGCATAGCCGGAGGGGCCAAAGCCCCGCGACGGAAACATTCAAAACGTTTCCCATCGCGGTTCGCTCTCGCGCGGAACCCGCGGCCGATTCCGGCCGTTACGCTTATCTCCCATTCTGTTAATATCCTGCGCAAGCGGGGCCGGTTCGTCTAGCGTTGCTGGGCGGGCTGGGGGGAGCCGTACTAACTGAATTGCGAGGGGGGTTACGCGTGAGCTATCGAACTGAACTAGAGAGAGCTGTGTCTCGACACACTTGGAGTCGCATTTTCGCCTTCGTCATCGTCGCGGTGATGTGCCTGTCCGCGTTTGCGATCCTGCAGACGCCGGCGCGCGCCGTACCGCAGGCGGTCATCGGACTGCCTCCCGTGGCGATGCCGAATTACATGAAATATATCAATGTGAATAATTTCAAGTTCGATCCGCTCGCGGCGATGCCGACGATCCCCGCGACGTTGCAGTATTCGTCGGTCGCAAGGAATACGCCGAGCTACTATCTCGTTCAATTCAACGGTCCCGTCACGCCGGACATGAAGAAGGCGCTGGCGGCGACGGACGTCACGATCCTATATTACGTTGCATACAACACCTTCATCGTCCGGGCCGATGGACCCGCGATCGACCGCGCCGCCGCGCTCCCCTCTGTGCGGTGGACCGGCGTCTTCGAGCCCGCCTACAAATTGAGCCCCCGACTCTCCGACGAATTCGGAGCCCTCGCGCAGCGGGCGATGGACCGCGCGCGGTACGGCGACCAGGCTTCCTCCGATGCCGTGACCGTGGTCGGTCCTGGCATGTCGTCGAAGACCCTCACTCTGAACAGCGCGGCGTCCACTGTCACCGCCGCAGGAAAGGCGGTCAGCCCCGTCAGCTCCTCCCTCGGCGGCCGATCCTCGGCCCCCTCCGGCGCGGAGGCGGCGAGCGCAACGATCCCCGTCGAGATCATGGCCTTCGAGCCCTCGCGCGTTCCCGAGATCGTCCGGGCCGTCTCCTTCCTCGGCGGCCACCAAACGAGCTATTCCTTCGGTCAGACCGGCGGCGTGCGAGCGGAGCTCTCGAAGAGCGTGATCGAGAAACTCGCCCGCGTCCCGGGCGTCATGTACATCGACCGCTTCGTCCAGCCGTACGTGATGAACGACCTGGCGCGCTGGGTCGTCCAGAGCGGGGACACCGTGAACCACGCGACCCCGGTCCACGACCACGGCATCTTCGGGACGAACCAGACGATCACCATCGGAGACACGGGCATCGACTACAAGCACCCCGACTTCTGGGACCCGAACAACGCGACCCCCGGTCCCACCGCACGGAAGCTGACCGCGTACTACAAGGACTGCGGAAACACGAACCACTGCGACCTGAATGACAACGGCATTAACCACGGGACGCACACCTCCGGCAGCGCCACCGGCGACGACGGCGTGTGGCACGTCTACGACGGCGACGCCACCGGATCCAACGGCACGACGGGCCCGCATGACGGCCAGTCGTTCGATGCGTTCCTCAACGTGCAGGACCTGTCCGACGACGGCTTCGGAATTTACTTCGACTCCGTGACGCCTTTGTGGACCGACGCGGTCTCCCACGGATCCTGGATCCACTCGAACAGCTGGGGATCGTGCTGCAGCTCGTACATCCCCGAGGACGTCGACACGGACACCTTCATCTGGAACAACCAGGACTTCCTCGTCCTGTTCGCCGCCGGTAACTCCGGTTCCGGCCTCAACAGCATGAACCCCTTCGCCGTCGCGAAGAACGTGATCGGCGTCGGCGCCACGGTGAACGGGCCGGGCCTGGAGAGCGTCGCGGACTTCAGCAGCCGCGGCCCCGCGGGCGATGGCCGGCTCAAGCCGGACGTCACGGCCCCGGGCGTCTCCCTCTGGTCCGCGCAGGGATTGGACCCCGGAGGCGACGGCACGGCCTACTGGACCCTGAGCGGCACGAGCATGGCCACCCCGACCGTCGCCGGCAGCGCCGGCCTGGTGCGCCAATACTACATGGATGGCTGGTACCCGACCGGATCGAAGTCGGCCACGGACGGCTTCACCCCGTCCGCCGCGCTGATCAAGGCGACGATCATCAACAGCGCACGAGAGATGACCGGCGCGGGCGCCTACGCGAACGGCGAGAACAAGTACCCGAACGACAACCAAGGTTTCGGCCGGGTCACCCTCGACGATGCGTTGTTCTTCCAAGGCGACGCGCGCGGCCTGACGGTCGACGATCACCGGAGCGGGATCAACACCGGCGACACGGTGACCTATAACCTCGCGATCGGCGATTCCACGATGCCCGTCGAGGTCACCCTCGTCTGGACGGACTACCCGGGGACCGCGAACTGCGCCCCCTGTCTCGTCAACGACCTGGACCTGACGGTCACGGCACCGGACGGCACGACGTACAACGGGAACCAGTACATGGGCTTCAACCCGGGCGAGTCGCAGCCGAACCCGACCAGCCGCGACAACCTGAACAACGTCGAATCGGTCCTCGTGATCTCGAACGTGCAGGCGGGCCTCTGGACGGTCACCGTCCACGGGTTCAACGTCCCGCAGGGCCCGCAGAGCTTCGCGCTCGTCCTGACGGGCGGGATCGCGACGGAGCACGGCGTGATCGGATTGGACCACCACTCCTACCAGTCCTCGGCGACGGTCGACATCAAGGTCGTCGACACGGGCCTGAACCTCAACCCGAACGGGACGGACACGGTCCAAGTCAACATGAGCTCCGACACGGAGTCCACGCCGGAACTCGTGACCTTGACGGAGACGGGCAACTCGACCGCGGTCTTCGCGGGCTCGATCCCCCTCGCGCTCGGCCCGCCGAATCCGGGTGACGGAGTCCTCCAAGTTTCGAACGGCGACAACATCACCGCGATGTATTTCGACAATAACAACGGGCTCGGAGGCAGCGGCCCCGTGTACGCGTACGCGGTCGTCGACGATTCGCCGCCCGTCATTTCGGGCACCGCGGCGTCGAACTTACGGTTCAATCGCGCGGACATCGGATGGACCACGGACGAGTTGTCGGATTCGCTCGTCTCTTGGGGCGTCGGCACGCCGCCCGGGAATACGACCGGATCGGCCACCCGCACGCTTTCGCATTCGATCGCGCTGACCGGGCTGAACGACAACACGACGTACTTCTTCGCGGTCCAATCGACCGACGAGGCCGGCAACACCGCGTTGGACAACAACAATTCGGCGTACTACTCGTTCACGACCGCCGTCAAACCTCCGACGGCGCCGCCGAACGCAGAGTGGCCGACGTTCCACAACAACCAACCGCGGCAGGGCATCTCGCCGAGCAAGCATTCCCCGCCGATGAACCAGCAGTGGATGGACGGACCGCACCTGATCAACCGGTGGAACGGCCCCGTCATGGCGGACGGGATCCTGTTCTCCGCGCCCCTCGATGGCGTCCTGCGGGCCCGCGATCCGTACTCCGGCGAACTCCTCTGGAGCCGCCAGCTCGGCGGACAGTTCTACTATACGAGCACGATGACCGCGGCGAACGGCATCCTCTACGCGACGTTCTACGGCACCAGCGGCGGATACGTGTACGCCCTCGATGAGGTGACGGGCAACACGATCTGGGTCGTCGGGATGTCCGACACGAACCTCGACTTCAACGCACGCAACGTGATGACGTTCGCGGACGACCTGATCTTCGGGACGACGTGGGGCCGCCAGGCCTACGCGTTGCACGCCTCCGACGGAAGCGTCGCATGGACCTTCCAGCTGGACGGCCTCGCGATCGCCTCGGGGGCCACGATTAACGCCGGCGTCGCCTACTTCGAGACGATCGCCGGGACCGTGTTCGCCCTCGACGAGTTCAGCGGCGCGTTGATCTGGAGCCACACGCTCGACGGGGTCGTCACGACGACGGCCTTGTACGCGCAAGGTAACGTCTACGTCGGGACCTACACCGGGACGGAGTGGGCGCTCGATGCGCTGACCGGTGCGACCGTCTGGTCGACCGGTGGATTCAACCTGATCGATGCGTCCGCCGCCGCCTACGACGGGATCAACGTGTACTTCGGCACCTTCGCGGCCACGTACGTGGCCCTGGATGCGACGGACGGACACCTCGTCTGGCAGACGAGCGTGGCGGGACCGGTCGGCACGGCGCCGGCCTATGCGAACGGCTTCCTGTACGGGACCTGCTGGTTCTGTCCGTTGTATTCGATCGACACCGCGGACGGCTCGATCGCGGACCAGGACAGCTTGATTTCGAGCTCCGGCTCGACGTCCTTCCCCGCGGTCTCGGACGGCTGGGTCTGGTTGGAAGACAACGACGGGAACATGTTCGGCTTCCTTGGACAGCTCCCCGTCGGACTGCTGCTGAAGCCGAGCTCCCAGGCGCAGGACTCCGTGCCGGACAACGTCGTCACCTACGACGTCAACGTGAAGAACGTCGGCGTCTCCGGACCGGACACCTTCGATGCGACGATCACCACGGGCGCCCACGGTTGGGCCGTTGCCCTCTATGAGTCGGACGGCGTCACACCGCTGCCCGACACGGACGGCGACGGGATCCCGGACACCGGCTCCCTGGCCACCGGCGCGTCGGCCGATGTCGTCATAACGGTCACCGTCCCCGCCACCGTGAATGCGGGAGACACCGAGCTGTCGCGCGTGACGTTCACGTCGAGCAACGACGTGAGTCGCTTCAAAGTCGAGAAGCTCACGACGACCGTCCCCTTGCCGGGCGTCAGCATCGGCCCGCGGGCGTACTTCCCGCTGCAGCCGGGCGACACCGCGGCCGCGCCTATGGACGTGCGCAACAAGGGCGGCCTCCCCGACACGATCGAGCTCGCGCCGACCTCGGGCCATGGCTGGACCGTGACGATCTACCAGGCGGACGGCGTGACCCTGCTGACGGACACGGATGGCGATGGCCTCGTCGACACGGGACAATTGCCCGGGCTGACGACCCTGTCGGTCGTCGTCTCGATCCAGGTGCCGGCGGACGCGCCGCTGGACATGGTCGACCGGACGGACGTCGTCGCGTCGTCGGCCGTGGACCCGAACCAGACCGCGACCTCGTCCGTCGTGATCGAACTCGCGGCGCCCCCGAGCACGGAGTGGCCGCAGTTCCACCACGACCGCGAACGCGGAGGCGTGAACCCCGAGCCCTTCCAAGGACCGCTGACCCCGCAATGGACCACGTCGGTCGGAGGCGGGTTCCCGATCCAGTGGACCGGCTCGATCATCGACGGGCACATGGTCATCGTGACCTCGCCGGCGGGCGTAATCAGCGCGCTGGACCTCGGCACCGGCACGATCCTGTGGCAGAAGAGCTTCGGGAGCGGCGGAGATATCTCCGGCACGCCGGCGGCCTCGAACGGGGTCTTGTACGTGACCTTCGTGACGAGCTCGAACACCGCGGTCAGCCTCCTCGCGATCGATGAGGCGACGGGTGCCCTGAAGTGGCAGGTCGACTCGAACATCGGCTTCGCGTTCTCGACCTTCTCGACGGTCGCCGTCGCGGCGGGCAACGTCTACTGGGACGACGGGTTCGGCTTCCACCTGTTCGCGAACGACGCGACGACGGGTGCGCCGGTCTGGACGTTCAACTTGCCCGCGGCTTCCTTCCAAGGCCCGACCTATTGGGGCGGGATGGTCTTCGCCAGCGACCTGAACGGCGACATCTACGCGCTCGATGCCTTCGCCGGCACGCAGCTGTGGCAGACCAGCGTCGGCAACACGGTCACCTCGGCCCCGACGGTCGCGGGTGGCGTCGTCTACGTGGGCGACTACAGCGGCGTCGTACACGCGATCGATGCGCTGACAGGCCAGAAGATCTGGGACTCCCCGGCGGTCGGCGCGCTCATCGACGTGTCCTCGCCGGTCGTCGCCGGCGGCTACGTGTTCGAGGGATCGTTCGCCTTCGACTTCTTCAGCGGGTTCATGACCGCGCTCGACGTCAACACCGGCCAGGTCGTGTGGCAGTACCGCATGCAGGCGGGAGCGGTCGGTACCTCTGCGGCGTACAACAACGGCACCGTGTTCCTGTCGACCTGGGATGGAAACCTCTGGTCGTGGGACGCGGCGACCGGGGCGGTCTTGCAGACGCTGCAGCTCTCGTCGAGGGGCAGCACCTCGTCCGTCGCGCTCGGGGACGGCTATGCCGTCGTCGGCGACCAGGACGGCGAGATGAATGGCTTCTCGTTCGTCGGCGCGGGCGTCGCGGCCCGCGTCGTCGTGAATCCGGCCTCGACCGATGTCGCGGTCGGACGGGCGGCTCTGTTCCAGGCGGCCGCGTACGACCTCTACGACAACCAGGTCGGCGGGCAGACGTTCGTCTGGTCGAGCCAGGCGGACCTCGGTTCCGTCCTGCCCCTGACGCCCAGCGGCGAGAAGATCGTGTACATCGCGGGAATCCAGTCGGGGACGGACAGCTTGCAGGCCATGAACGCCGGCGGCCTGTCGAACGCCTCGACAGTGAACATCCTGCCGGGCCCATTGGACCATGTCGACGTAACGCCGGCAGCCGCGAGCATCGTCGCGGGTACGACGATGTCCTTCAACGCGGATGCGAAGGACCGCTACGGGAACACGATCCACGGCCTCAGCTTCGTCTGGAATGCGACGGGCGGCATCGGGACGATCGATGCGTCGGGGGTCCTGAACGCCTCCACGCAAGTGGGCCTGGGACTCGTCACGGCGACCACCGGGTCGGCGACGGGCACCGCGATCGTGGAGATTGTGCCGGATGTCCTTGCTACCGTCGCCTTGCAACCGGCGGCGGTTAGCCTGGAGGCCGGCTCGAACCTCGCCCTCCACGCGCAGGGGTTCGACCGGTACGGGAACGAGATCTCCGGGCTGAGGTTCGTCTGGGCGACGACGATCGGGAGCGTCGCGCCGGTCGAGACGGGATCCCCGACCGCGGTCCTCGCGGCCGGCTATCTCGCCGGATCCGGGCGCATCACGATCTCCTCGGGCGGGGTCACTCTCGTCGTCGGGGTCGATGTGACGCCCGGGCCGCTCGATCGAATCCAGGTCGTCATGCTCGTGGGCGGCAGCAGTTTCGAAGGCCCCGTCGACATCCCGGCTGGCGCGGCGCGAACGTTCGTGGCGGAGACGACGGACCGGTTCGGCAACGCGATTCCAAACGTACCGCTCACGTGGACCGTGACGGGCGGCATCGGGACCGTCAGCTCGAGCGGCGCGTTCACCGCGTCGACGAGGGTCGGCGCCGGCTCCGTGATCGCGATGTACGCGAGTGGGATGACGGGCAGACAAGAGGTCACCATCGTCCCCGCCACCCCGGCAAGGGTGGACATCGGCCTCACGTCCACGACCCTAGCGGTCGATTCCAACTCGGTGATCGTCGCAACGGTCCGGGATGCGTACGGCAACGCGAACCCCGACGACCTGGTGACATGGACGACGACGGGTACGGGCACCATCTTGTCGCTCACCCCGGACGGCCGTTCCATCCTGTACCACGCACCCATCACGACGACCCCGGCGTCGGTGCAGATCACCGCCACGATCGGCGCGATTTCGCGGTCGGTCACCGTGTCGATCGTCGCGGGCCCGCCCGTCGGAATCTCGATCGACTCGCCGGCGACGACCGTGGCCCTTGGAGGGACCTTGGCCTTCGGCGCCGTTGTGACCGATCAATTCGGCAACGCGGTGACGGGGGCGACGATCGCCTGGGAGGTCACGGCGGGCTCGATCAACCAGCAGGGCGTCTTCCGGGCGCCTTCTGAACCGGGATTGGTCGTCATCACCGCGAGCACGGCGGGCCGGCAGAGCTTCGTTGTGATCGAGGTCACGTCGGGCGCGCTCGACCAGTTCTCCCGGCAGGCGACCTCGGCGACTTCGCTCGCCCTCCTCGTGGCAACCATCCTCGCGATCGCGGCGGGCGTGTTCCTGTTCGTCCGCTACCGCGAGGCCCGGCGGGAGTTGCGAGAGATGCGCAAGGGCGAAGGCGGCGAAGGCGGCGGCGAGACTTGAACGCGAACCGGAGGGCTTCGGCCCTCCCCTTTCCTTCCGTCCGATGGCGGGCGGACGCCACGATCACATAGCGCGGGCCGAATCGCACGTTTGCGGGGGAATAATGGGGTGTCGTCAGCCGGGGCTAGGTGGACCACGATTGGTTTGAGGAGTTCGCGGGCCTGGCCGCGCGCGGCACGTGCCCGCCCGGCGCGGACCGTGTCGGAGGGGTTCCGAGGTTCAATCGGCCTTGCCTCCGGACGGTCCCCCGATGGGATTATCCGATGCGGGCCATTGACCGAGGTAAGGGGGAGGAAATCGCCGTGGCCCTGATTCGGTACGCGGCGATCAATGTCGTTCGGAGTCGCCGGCGGACGATCACTGCGATGATCGGAGTCCTCCTGGCGGTCACGTTCGTCTCCGGCACGTTCATCGCAATCGATTCGTCCACGCGGGCGACGCTCGATGCGTTTCTTACGAATCTCCCGTCGGACATCGATTTCGAAGCCCGGGCCTCGGCCAACGGTACCCAGCTGCGCGAGGCGGTCGAGGCGATCCCGGGAGTCGCCCGAGTGGCCGTCACACGTTTCACAGGGATCGGCAAGGTCGAATCGAGTGCGGCTCCCAGTCCGGTCAATGCCCAGGTCATTGGTGTGGAACCGGATCGTCTCCCGTTCGCCCTCGAGGAAATCACGGTCATCGCCGGTAGCCTATCCCTTCCGCGAGGCCAGGCGGCCCTGTCGGAAGACCTCGCGGCGCGACTGAATGTCTCCACCGGCGCGACGGTGAGTTTCCGCCTCGCCACGTTCGACCCGGCCAATCAGACCGACCCGCGAGTGAATGTGACGGTCGCGACCGTCTTTGGCGGCGTCCGTTCCGGAGCTGGTTCGGTCTCCACGCCGCTTGCCGTCGTGCATCTGGAGGATGCCGCTTGGTACGAGGAACAGCTCGGCTACGGGTACGTGGGGAACGGACTCACGGGCGAGGTCCGAATCGATCGGGCGCAGGTGCTCGATCCGTACGACCTCGAAGGGTCTCTCGGGAACGTCGCGCGGCTCGACCGCCAAATCAGCACGGCGTTAGGTCTGTTCGGGGGCCGCATAACTTCCGACAATGTCCCCAATGCGCTCTCGAGCTTCGCGAACGCCCTGGTCCTCCAACGCATCTTCTATCTCGGTCTATCCGCACCCGTCCTCCTCCTTGGCATCTACTTGGGGGCGATCGGCATCGACTTGAGCCACGCGGAGCGTCGCCGGGAGCTTGCGGTCCTGAAGACCCGCGGGGCCTCGCGGGACCAGACCTTAGGGCTCCTCCTGCTGGAAGCGGCCCTCGGAGGTGTCATTGCCGCCTTGATTGGCCTCGGGGCGGGCATTGGCCTGAGCCGCCTCCTGCTCGCCTACGTCAGCCTCTTCAGCACGGCCTCGGCTCCGCAATATGAACTCGTCGTCCTTTCGCCGGCGACCATCGCAACCGTTGCAGTCCTCAGCGTGCTTTTCATGGCGGCGACCAGCTACCGGTCCGCGCGGCGGACGGCCGACCTCCCCATCGTGGAAACGCTTCGCTATTACTCCCCGGGAGAGACCCACATCCGATACCGGCCGTCCTGGGACGCCCTCCTCATCACGCTGGCGGCCCTGACCTACGTCATCGTTGTGTACGGTCGTTTCCAGACCGACTTCGTCACCTTCCTGATCGGCCCGCTGTTCATCGTCCTCCTCCCGTTGGCGCCGATCTTCCTCATGGTCGGTTCAAGCCGCCTCCTGACAAGGTCCTCGAGCCGGGTCTACGAGGCCGCTTCCCGCGTGACCAGGCCCTTTACGAAGAACTTGTACCATGTCATCACTCGGAACCTGCAGCGAAATCCACGACGAGCGGCAAACGTGGCGGTCATCATCGGCCTCGGCCTTGCCTTCGGCATGTTCACCCTCGTCACCTTCTCCTCGCAGCTTGCGTACCAGGAGAGTCAGATCCGGGCCGAGATCGGCGGGGGCCTTTCCGTGGACGCCCCTCCTTCCGATCCGGGATTCGCGGCCAGTGTCCGGGCCCTCCCGGAAGTCGGGGGCCTCACGCTCGTTCAGAGGCTGTACGTTCCGCCGAATCTCGGCTATGCGGATGTGTTCGTCTTGGACCCCGAAACGTATCTGTCCACAACGAACCCCGAACCGTGGTACTTCCGCGACTTCGACCGCGAGGCGGTGCAGCGGGTGCTCACGAGTCCCGATTGCGACCGAGCAAACAATCGGACCGACGCATCGGTTTGTCAGGTCCTCGTCACGGAAGGGTACCTGGACAGTCAGTCGCTGGCGGTCGGAGACGTGTTGACGTTCATCAGGGACGTGCGGAACGAAACGGGTCAGCTCCAGCACATCACCGTCACCGCGGGGATCGGCGGGACGGTTCGTGGACTCCCCGGAACATCGGCGGTCGGACCCGGCGTGCCTCTGGCAATCTACGGGAGTCGCGGCACCTTGGGGGAGCTGGTCGGCACGGGCTGGTCTCGAGTCATCGACCCAGAGCGATACCTCGTCCAGCTCCGGGCCGGGGAGGACTGGCGAGCGGCCAGGGACAAAATTCGCAGCCTGGGCGCCAGCGGGATTCGCGTCGCCGACGAAGAGGTCGAGCAGCTGCGTTCCGTCCCGCTGTTCCGGGCCTTCTTCGGATTCATGGAGCTGGAGATGGCGTTCATGGTCGTCATCCTCACCGCGGGACTCGGGCTCATCCTTTTCGCGGCGACCCTTGAGAGAGAGGTCGAGTTCGCGTCCATCCGAGCGCGTGGGGCAAGCGGATGGCAGACCGCGGGCCTGTTGATCGGTGAGGCGTCGTCGATCATGCTCGTCGGGCTGGTCGTCGGTGCAGGAGTGGGCGTCCTCTCGGCGTACCTCTCCACCACCTTGGGTTCGGGTTCCGGGGAGAGCCTTGTGCCGCAGTTCCTGATCATCCCGGTCGTGTCCCTCCTGCTCCTCGCGGCCGCGCCGTTCGCGATGCTCGTTACGTCCTTCCTCGTTTCCCTTCGAGTCGCCCGAATGGACATCGGACGCGTCCTCAAGCTGCGAGGTGGATAAACGTGCCAGAGATCCTGACCAAGGACTTGATCAAAGTCTATCGAACGGGGAAAGCGGAAGTCATCGCATTGCGCGGCCTCGACCTGCACATCCGCGACGGCGAACTCGTCGCGATTCGAGGGCCTTCGGGATGCGGCAAGACGACGTTCTTGAACATCCTTGGCGGAATCGACCGCCCGACCGCGGGTCGGATCGAGGTGAACGGCTCCAACCTGGTCGACATGAGCGACGGAGAGCTCGTCCGATATCGATTGCGCCAGGCGGGCTTCGTTTTCCAGTTCTTCAACCTCGTCCCGACGCTCTCCGCCGAGGAAAACATCGAGCTGCCGATGCGCCTCGCCTCCAAAAACGGCACGGCCCGGCAGGCGCGGACGAAGGAACTCCTCGACCTCGTCGGCCTCGCCCACCGTGCGCGCCATCGGCCGGACGAGATGAGCGGCGGTGAGCAACAGCGGATCGCCATCGCGGTTGCCCTGTCGAACAATCCGCCCTTGCTCCTCGCGGACGAGCCCACGGGAGAACTCGACACGAAGACCGGCCAAGAAGTCCTGAATCTGTTCCAATCGCTGAACCGAGACCTCAAGAAGACCATCGTCGTGGTCACCCACGACGCTCGGGTTGCGGCCATCGCTAACCGCGTCCTCGACATCCGAGATGGCAAGATCGTCGAAGCCGCGGCCTAGGACCCGACGCGACGGTTTGCTCGTTGGGCGATCCAGTCCTATCCCGACCCAACGGCCAGGAATCGGCCGAGCGCGAATGGAGGATCCTCGCGACCCTCCCCCTTCCCTGTTTTCTCCGTCTCTCCTTCCGGGACGACCGCAAGACGCTCATCGATCGCCTTACTGCGTGCATTGGGATGCTCGAACAAACTTCGAATCGTCCGAGGCGGAAGCGAATTACAAGAGAAAAACCCGGGCAACCGAGCGTGCGTTCGGTAACATTCTCGCAAGGTTGAAATATAGCTTTATTGCTGACTCTCGGAGACAATCGCAGGTTCCTGCGGATGTTGGGGGGGCTTCTTTGCTACGATCTCGTCCGGAAGAGACGATGTCAGTTCCCTGGGCACAGCCCTCGATTGGCGAGGATGAGGTCCGCGAGGTTTTGGATTCGCTCCGCACGGGCTGGGTCAGCATGGGTCCAAAGGTCAGGGCTCTTGAAACGCAGCTCGCGAAATACGTCGGAGTCAAAAACGCGGTAGCTGTTTCAAGCGGGACGGCCGCCCTCGACGTGGCCCTCAAAGGCGTTGGAATCGGCCCCGGCGACGAAGTCGTGATGCCCTGCCTAACCTACATCGCTACCGCGAATGCCGTTCATTATCAGGGCGCGACCCCGGTCCTGGCCGATGTCGACCCGCAGACCTTCAACATCAATCCCGAGGCGGTTCGATCGCGCCTGAGTCCTCGCACGAAAGCGCTCGTGGCCGTCGATTACGGTGGCCTGGCGGCGGATTGTGATGCTCTCGATGAAATCTGCCGCGACAATAGGCTCACCCTGGTCAAAGACGGAGCGCACTCCCTCGGGGCTGCGTACAACGGAAAGAGCCTCTTGTCGCATGGCCGCGTGTCGACCCTGAGCTTCCACTCTGCGAAGGTGATGACGAGCGTCGAGGGCGGGATGGTCTTCTCGGACGACGAGGAGATTGCTCGGTTCGCCCGAATCTTTCGTAACCAGGGCGAAGACCCGAGCGTCAAGTACTTCCATCCGTTGGTCGGCCAGAACTATCGAATGTCCGATGTCCACGCGGCCATCGGCCTCGCGCAGTTTCGTCGACTCGATTCCTTCTTGCGGAAGCGAGCCGAAATCGCAGCGGCCTACACCGAAGCCTTCGTTAAGGAGGACCATGTCCAACTCCAGCATGTTCCGGCCGGCGCCGTCCACTCTTGGTTCTTCTACCCGCTTCTCGTCCAGCACCGGGAGAAGGTCATGGAAGCCTT
>VBLT01000039.1 GCA_005878615.1 Methanobacteriota archaeon | reverse complement strand
AAGTCACAACGGTGATCGTCATCACTTGACGACTTCCACGAGGAGGTTCGGATCCACGTTGCCGCCGGAGACCACCGCGACGACCGGGGGCCGCAGTTGGTCCCGGTACCGAATCCACGCCGCGAAGGCCGCGGCCCCGGCCGGCTCCGCGACGATCTTCGCTTCGAGGGCGAGCCGCCGCATCGCGCCGCGAATCTCCGCATCCGTCACGACGAACGCGCCGTCCAAGACGCGACTGAGGATCGCCACCATCGGCGGGAGGATCATCCCGATCCCGATGCCGTCGGCGATCGTTTGCGGGCGATCGATCCGATGGGATTGGCGGGTCCGCAAGGACACCGGAAGGGGCGCGGCGCCTTCCGCCTGGACCCCGAACACCTGGGCCCGAGGCACGAGTCCTTTGATGGCCGTTCCGATTCCTGAAACGAGTCCTCCTCCGCCGACGGGCACGAGGACCGTCCGGACGTCGGGGAGGTCCTCCGCGATCTCTCGGCCGATCGTCCCCTGTCCGGCGATCGTCGCGGGATGGGCGAAGGGATGCAGGAACACGGAGGGCCAGGACCGCCACGTCTCGCGCTCGTGCGCATCGATGAGGTCCGACCGGGACAACGGCGAGACCTCGGCACCCTGGGCGCGAATCGCCTCCATTTTCCGGCCCACGGCTCCTTCGGGGACGCGGACCGTGCAAGGGATCCCGAGCCGTCGGGCGGCCCAAGCCACCGCGAGACCGTGGTTTCCGGAGCTGATCGTGCTCACGCCAAGCCGGCGGTCGGCGTCCGTGAGCTGGGAGATTCGGTTCCACACGCCCCGGATCTTGAACGCCCCGAGTCGCTGGAGGTTCTCCAGCTTGAGCCACACGTCCTCGTCGTCTCCTGAGAACGGGACGGTCGGCGTATGCCGGCCAACCTCTCGGACGATCGGCAAGGCCGCGTCGATATCGCGGAGGGTCACCTCGATTCGTTCCACCGGGACATCCTCGCAGCCCGCGGGAGACCGGCGGGCACTATAGGTTCTTCGCACCGCCCCGAGGGCCTTCACCGTGAAACATAGCCCTTTTAATGGCTAGCCAAGTCGCCGCCCCCCGGGGTAAAATATGGCGGAGGAAAAGCAACTCTCCATGGCAGAGGTGCGGAAGACGATCGCGGCATCCCTCGGCGCGGCATTCGGCTTCATCATCGCGCTGATGTGGAACAACGTCGTGCTCGGTGGCCTCGCAGCGGCGAACATCAAGTTGGGCGCGACAAGCACCGCGGGCGACTGGGGCGGCTGGGCGCAGGGCGTGGTCACCGCCGCCGTCCTGACCGTCGTGATGATCGTCTTCATCATCGTCATAGGCCGCTGGGGAAGCAAGTAGTCCCGTCGGCGAAGCCCTTTTATCGGGGCCCAGGCATCGATTGCGGCCCATGAAGGTCGTGATCCTCGACGGGTACGTCGACGAGCCGTCGAACTTCGGCGTGCCGCCGTACATCTCGCCGTATCCGCGGTATGCCGCAGGGGCGATCCGCGACGCCGGCCACGAATGGGAGTACGTGACGATCGACCGGGCCCGGGCAGGCCACCCTCTCCGCGGCGATCTCCTCGTGGTCATCTCCGGCCCGATCGTCCCCGGCAAGTACCTGCGGAGCCTGCCGATCAGCGAGAAGGAAATCGTTCACCACGCGACGGCCTTCGAGGGCCCGCGAGTCTTCGGCGGCCCGCTCGCGCGCTTCCGCTATTACGACGAATCCTTGGTCGAGCCGTTCGACTGGGTCGCCCTTCGGGACCTCGACGCCGCCGTCTACGATCATTTGACCACGGGCGAATGGACCCACCGCGACAAGACGATGGAAGAGTGGGACCGCTGGGCCCTGCTCGGCGCGGACGTGGTGAGGGCCCATCCGGACTTCCCCGATCCGCTCACGGTCGAGCTGGACACGTCGAAAGGGTGCGTTCGGTACGTCAACAAAGGCTGCTCCTTCTGCATCGAGCCGATGTACGGCAAGCCGAAGTTCCGGGACCTTGCCGGCGTGCTGGCGGAGGTCCGGCGTCTCGCGGAGCTCGGGGCGGTGAACTTCCGCCTCGGGGGCCAGGCGGACTTCTTCAGCTACCAGGCGATCGGCCTCGGATCCTCGCCGACGCCGCGGATCAACGGGCCCGCGATCCGGTCGCTTCTCGAGGGGATCCGGGCCGCGGCGCCGAACCTCAAGGTCTTGCACACGGACAACGGCGATCCCGCGATGATGATCGCGCATCCGGAGGAAGGGATGGCGGCGATGCGGGACCTCGTCCGCCTCGCGTCCCCAGGGAACCTGCTTTCGTTCGGCCTCGAGTCCGCGGATCCCGCGGTGACGGAGGCGAACAACCTGAACATCGACGCGGACGGATGCCTCGAGGCGATCCGCATGGTGAACGAGGTCGGTCGTCCCCGCGGCGCGAACGGGATGCCGACGCTCTTGCCGGGCCTCAACTTCGTCGCGGGCTTGGACGGCGAGACGAAGAAGACCTTCGACCTGAACCTGGAATTCTTACGGCGCCTCTTGGCCGAGGACCTGTGGGTCCGCCGGATCAACATCCGCCAGGTCCGACCGGTCCGGAGGGAGTTCGAGCCGACCGGATTGTATCGGGAGTTCCGCCGGTTCAAGGAGACGGTCCGCACCGTCGTGGACCACGAGATGCTGCAACGCGTCGTCCCCGAGGGAACCGTGCTCCGCAATGTGTTCCTGGAAATGGAGGACGGCCGGGTGACGTACGGTCGGCAGATCGGGACCTATCCGATCCTCGTGGGACTGCCGTACCATCCGACCTTGAACCGGTTCATCGATGTGCGCGTCGTGAGCCATGGACAGCGGTCTCTTACCGCCGTCGAATATCCGCTCGACGTGAACCGCGCCCCGCTCGGGGCGATCACCGCCCTCCCCGGAATCGGGGCGAAGCGCGCGGCCCGAATCGTCCGCGCGAGACCTTTCGATTCCCTGCCTGCGTTCGCGGCTTCGCTCGACGATCCCGAAGTCGCGGACCGCGTCGCGCCTTTCCTGGGCCTGGCGATGTAGCGATCGGGCCGGGAGCGGCCCGTGGCGGCGGGGGAAGAATGCAACCTTGTTTAAGGTTGCATTGCATCGCGAACCTTTAGACGCGCGAGGTCTTCTCGAGATCCGCGATGGCCGTCCCGAAGAAACACAAGGAGGGCGCGCCGGCCTCCGTGAAATGCGCCGTGATCACGATCTCCGACAGCCGGACGGCGCAGACCGATGAATCGGGCAAGCTGATCCGTGACCTGTTCCAGAAGTCCGGCCATTCGGTGCTCTTCACCGCCGTCGTGAAGGACGAGCCAAAGGCCATCCTTGACGCGGTCGAGCAAGCGTCCTGGACCTGCGAGGCCATCGTGACCAACGGAGGGACGGGGCTGGCGAATCGGGATGTCACCATTCCTACCCTGTTTCCCACATTCGAGCGAATCTTGCCGGGGTTCGGAGAGCTCTTCCGGTCCCTCTCGTACGCATCGATCGGC
>VBLT01000053.1 GCA_005878615.1 Methanobacteriota archaeon | reverse complement strand
CCCGACGAGCGGCTCCATCGGGACCGCCTCGTACGATTCGCGGGCCTCGAAGTACAGGTACGGCGTCGCGGCCGCCTGTCCGATGACGTAGGCGTAGGCGAGCCCGTCGATCCCGAAGTCCGGGTTTTGCAGGAGGAACCACCCGAGGCCGAGCGTGATGACGGTCGCGATCGTCGCGGCGATGATGAGCGGGAGGGAGCGCTTTCGCACCCGGACCCGCGTCCCCAGGATCCCGTTGAGGAAGGCGGGGATTGAAGCGACGGTAAGGATGCGGAGTGGGGTCACGGCCTCGTCGGCGTAGGTCGGGTCGCCGAACAGCCGGAGCATCCAGTCCGAGAAGAGCCACATGCCCGCGATCGCCGGGATGAGCAGCAGGAGGCTGAACAGGATCGCCTGCCGCTCCCCGCGACGACGGTCCGTATTCGTCTGGGACGCCTCGGCGTAGAAGGACGTGAAGGCCGCGCCGGGGATGATGTAGAGGAGGCTCGCGACGATCAGGGCGACGTAGAAATACGCCGCGTTCTTCGGTCCGTCGTAGGGACCGAGGACGCCGTAGATGAGGGGCGTCGGCAGGAGCGCTCCCGCCGACCCGATGGCGATGGCGACGTAGTTGCCGAGGGAGAATCGCAGGATCGGCCGGGTGGCCCGGAACTGGAAATCGGGCTTGGGCCGATAGCCCGACAGGGTCCGCGGGAGGAGGACGAAGCCGAGGACCGCGACGCTCACGCCGAAGGACAGGGCAAGGGAGAGGAAGATGCCCGCGCGCCCCTGGAGGAACGGGATCGTGACGACGATGAGGGCGACCGGGATCTTCAGGACCGCGAAGATCGTCAGCCTCCATGTCTGGAGGTCGGCCCGGCGAACCGCAATCGTGACGCTGTCGAGGACCGGCGCGAGCCCGAGGGCGACGGTGCAGACAATAATCGTGAGGACGTACAGCCGATCGTTGAGGACGAAGGCGAGGTCCGGGAGGATGACGGGGAGGAGGACCAGGAACAACAAGCAGAGGGCCAGCGTCACGACGCCGCAGAGGGTGAGCCCTGCATTGATCATCTTTCCCTTGTCCTCCGTCTCGCCCATGTAGCGGATCAGGCCGATCCCGATGCCGAGGTTCCCCAAGGCCCCGATGAACCCGAGGGTCTGGAACAAAGTGACCGCGGCCCCGAGGTCCTCCTTGGCGTACTTGTTCGCCACGATCAGCCAGAAGAAGAAGCCCAGCCCGCTCGAGATGACGGACGTGAGCATGATGAAGATCGCGTTGCGGTACAGCGGGCTCTTGACTTGGTCCCAACCGCGGCCGACCAACTCGACGACGCGCGCCGCGGGTTTGTTCATTCGCCGCCTTTCGTTGCAAATCGCCGATGAGGATAAAAGCTTCGCTCAGCCGCGACGTCCGAGCGTCCCCTCCTCCAGATGATACGAGGTGCCCGCGAAACCTGGGAGTGCCGGCTCGTGGCTCGCGACGACGACCGCCGCATGGAAGTCCTCCCGCGCGAGTTCGAACGCGGCCAGGACCGCGGCGCTGCCCTTCGCGTCGAGCGCGGACGTTGGCTCGTCCGCGAGGATCACCTTGGGGCCGTTCGCGAGGGCCCGGGCGACGGCGACCCGCTGCGCCTCGCCCACGGAGATTTCGTTCGGGCGGCGGGTCGCCAGTCGGACGAGGTCGAAGGCCTCCAGCAGATCGCGGACGCGCGGATCGGCGGGCTTGCGGGCGAGGCGCAATGGCAACGCGACGTTCTCCTCGACCGTGAGGTCGTCGATGAGGTTGTGCGTCTGGAAGACGAACCCCACGTCGTGCAGCCGGACCTTCGCGAGCTCCGATTCCTTGAGTCTCGCGATCTCGCGGCCTCCCACGAGGACGGAACCGCGCGTCGGGATGTCGAGTCCGCCGAGGATCGACAGGAGCGTGGTCTTACCGCTCCCGTTGGCGCCCCAGATGAGGACCGCCTCCTCCGATCGCACCGCGAGGCTCACGTCCCGCAGCACGTCGGCCCGTCCGTCGTAGGATTTCCAAACGCCGGTCGCCGCGAGGGCGGGAGACGTCACGCGTCGTCGCCATCGTCTCTTCGACGACAAATCCTTTGCGGAACGGGACCGCGGACCTCAAGCTGTCTGTTGCGGGAGAAGGTACTTAGCCCGCGAAAGACTCTTTCGCGGCATGCCCGCGCGGCGACCTTCTCCGAGGCGGGCTCCGCGTCCGAAGACGGCCCCTCTCACAGAGCCGCGGTACCTGTTCGTCCGCGATGCGGATTCTTTGGAGAAGCAAGCCTCCGCCGGCCTGGAAGAGTGCCGCCGACATCTGGACAAGATCCTCCAGGGCCACCCTCGGAGGACGGTCCGCAACCTCCTCGTCCCCTACGATCGCCTGTTGTTCGACCTCTCCGAGATCCAAGGTGAGACGAAGTTCCTGTTCGATGTCCATCCGGACGCCCCGGTCCGGACGGCGGCGGACAAGTGGTATCAGGAAGCGGAACGCTTCGCGACGGACCTCGCGCTGAACCGGCCCCTATACGATGCATTCGTCGGCCTCGACGTGTCGAGCGAAGACGCGGACACGCAATTCGCGGTGCGAAAAGTCCTCCGGGACTTCCGTCTCGCGGGCGTCGACAACGACGAGGCCACCCGGGCGAGGATTAAGGAACTACGCGACGAGATGACCGCGGTCGGACAGGACTTCGATCGCACGATCCGAGAAGACGTCCGGTCGATCCAGGTCGATGGCTCGAAGGACCTCGCGGGCCTCCCGGACGACTTCGTGCAGGCTCATCCGCCCGGTCCCGACGGCAAGATCACGATCACGACCAACTATCCGGACCTCATCCCCGTGCTCCGCTATGCGCGCGACCCGGAGGTGCGCCGACGCCTGCAATGGGAGCACCTCAACCGTGCGCATCCCGCGAATCTCGCGACGTTCTCGAAGCTCCTCGCGATCCGGCACGAGCTCGCGGGGTTGCTCGGATACGACTCCTTCGCGGAATACATCGTGCAGGACAAGATGGTCGGGTCCGCGAAAGGGATCGCGGAATTCCTCGCGAAGGTCCGCGCGGTTTCCGAGGGTCGCGCGAAGGAGGACACCCAGCTCCTCCTCGGCCGAAAACGCAAGGACGTGCCGGGTGCGACGAAGCTCGACGCATGGGACATGAATTACTATGCGGAATTGGTCCGCGCCGAGACGTTCGATTTCGACACGAAGCTCCTGCGGCCGTACTTCGCCTTCGAGAAGGTCCTGCGGGGCCTCTTCGACATCACGTCGGAACTGTTCGGCGTGCGGTACGAGCGCGTCTCCGAGGTCCCCGTGTGGCACGAGTCGGTCGAGACCTACGACGTGTACGACGGCCCTCGGAAGATCGGCCGGTTCTACTTGGACCTCCATCCGCGGAAGGACAAGTACACGCACGCCGCGGCCTCGATCCTGGTCCGAGGGACCCGCGAGACGGCGCTCCCGCAGGCCGCCCTGATGTGCAACTTCCCCGATCCGAAGGACGGGCCGGCCCTCATGGAGTACCTGGAGGTCGAGACCCTGTTCCACGAGTTCGGGCACCTCCTCCACGCGATGTTCGGAGGTCACGGCCGCTGGATCAAGAACACGGATGACGGGATCGAGTGGGACTTCATCGAGGCCCCCTCCCAGATGCTCGAGGAATGGATCCGAGATCCGCCGACGCTCCGCCGGTTCGCGCACCACCATCAGACGGGGGAACCTGTCCCGGCGGAATTCCTCTCGAAGCTCCGACGCGCGGATGCGGTGTCCCGGGGCCTCGACACGCAACGACAGCTCGTCCTCGGGACCCTGTCCCTCGCCTATTACAACCGAGACCCGGCGGCCCTCGAGACGACGCAATTGCTCGAGGCGACCTATCGGAAGTTCCCGCTGGTCCCGTTCCACCCCGGGACGCACTTTCAATGCAACTTCGGTCACCTGAACGGCTACTCCGCCATCTACTACACCTACATGTGGTCCCTCGTCATCGCGAAGGACCTCTTCTCGAAGTTCCAGGAGGGGAAAACGATCCTGGACCCGACGGTCGCGCGGCGGTACCGCGAGACGATCCTCGCCCCCGGGAGCCGCAAGCCCGCCGCGGAACTGATCGAGGACTTCCTCGGACGGCCCCTCTCCTTCGACGCCTTCGAGAATTGGCTCGATCGGGAAGGCCGCTAAGCCTTGGGGGCCCGGCCTTTCCGGGCCTTCATCGCTTCGAGGGTCCTCTGGAGTCCGTCTCGCACGGACGTCCGAGCGACGAAGCCAAGCTTTTCCTTCGCCCGCGTCACGTCGGCCCGGGAATGCAGGATGTCCCCGGGACGCGCCGGCTTGCGGGTGACCCGGATCGGCCGGTCCGTGATCTCCGACAGGATGCGGACCACCTCGTTCACCGTGATGGCCTCGCCGCTCCCGAGGTTGAGCACCTGCCCGTTCACCGGCTTCTCGCCGGCGAGCTCCAGCCCTTCGGCGATGTCGCCGACGTACAGGAAATCCCGCGTCTGTTCGCCGTCGCCGTAGATCTCGATGGGTCGGTTCGCCGCGACCGCGGCAGCGAACTTCGCCATGACCCCCGCGTAGGGGGCCGACGGATCCTGTCGCGGGCCGTAGGCGTTGAAGAGGCGCACCACGACGGTCTCCAGTTTGGTCATGCCGCGAATCTCCTCGCAGGCGAATTCGCCGACCATCTTCGTCGTCGCGTACGGCGAGGTGGGGGCCGGCCGCATCGACTCGACCTTCGGGGTTTCCGGCGAATCGCCGTAGACGGCGGCGCTCGAGATGAAGACGACCCGGGGAACCGCGGCGTCGGCGGCGGCCTTCAGGACCTGGACGGTCCCCTCGACGTTCGTGCGCCAGTATTCGTCGGGATGCGCGACGCTCTCCGGGACCGACGTCTTGGCGGCGAGGTGATAGACGACGTCTTGGCCATCCATCACCTCGGGAAGGAGTTCGGACTGGAGGACGGAGGCTTTTTTCAAGCGCACGGTCCGCGGGGCCACGCTCAGGTTCCGCAGGGTCCCGGTCGACAGGTCGTCGATCGTGGTGACCTCGTTGCGATTGCCGAGCCAATCGACGAGATGGGACCCGATGAAGCCCGCCCCACCGGTGATGAGGATCCGCTTCCCCTTCATCGGATCGAAGCGACGGGGACGAGCGACATAATGTTTCCGCTTGGCCTGCGGCTTCCTGCGGCTACTCGGTCCCCAGGCCCGCGAGCTTCACGCTGACGTCGTAGAGGCGACGGGCGGTGTACGGATCCTGGGCCTCGCGGGAGGGAGGCTTCACGCGGCGGTCCGCGAAGTACTGTCCCGTCAAGGTGGACACGGTCGGCGACGCCACGAGGAACACGGGGGTCTCCGCGCCCTTCGCGGGGCTCTTGAAGAACATGCGGACGAACCGGAACAGCGCCGACGCCTGGCCTCCAAGGTTCGTCTTGATGACGCCGGGGTGGCAGGCGTTGACCGTCACGCCGGTGCCCGCGAGGCGGCGCGCGAATTCGGCCGTGAAGAGGACCTGCGCGAGCTTCGACTGGCCGTACGCGCGAGGGCCCCGATACTTCGTCTCCCCCTGTAGGTCGTCGAAGTGGATCGAGGCCCCCTTGTGCGCGGTCGACGCGACGTTCACGATCCGCGAGGGGGCGGAGGCGATCAAGAGATCCAGGAGCAGATGGGAGAGGAGGAAGCCGCTCAGGTAATTCACCGCGAACTGCTCTTCCAGTCCGTCGACCGTCGTCCTGCGCTGATTCGTGTAGACGCCCGCGTTGTTCACGAGGGCATCGAGGCGGCCGTAGTCCTTCATGAACTGTTCGGCGAAGGCGATGATCGACGCTTGGCTCGCGAGGTCCACGAGCATCAAGGTGACGTGGGGATTCTTGGACTCCTCGACGACCTCGCGCTGAGCGGCCTCGCCGCGGGCCTGATCGCGGCACGCCAGGACGACGGTGCCTCCGAGGCGGGCGAGGCCCACGGCCGTCGCCTTCCCGATGCCCGAGCTGGCCCCGGTCACGATCCAGACGCGGTCCTCGATCCGCGTCGTGCCGATGGCGGCCATGGTCCCTTCCCCATCGGACCGGTTGCCTAAATCGGTTGCCCCATCCGGCCGCGGAAAGGAGCCCTGAGAGTCAAATTCGAGAGCCGGGGGCAAGGTCTTTTAGTCCCTCGGCCGGGTCGGCTCCTGCCCGCCATGGTCGAAGCCGCCCAATGGTACTCCGCGATCTCGATCGCCAGCAGCTCGATCGCGCTCGCCATCTCCGCCTACGTCGTCCGCAAGATCCCGAACCGGCGGGCCGGGGACACCTTCGTCGTCGCGATGGTCTTCTTCGTCCTCGCGGGGACCTTCGCGTACCTGCTCCGCACCTCGACCTTGGACTACTACGGGCCGAACCCCGGTCCCCTGGCGTACGCCCGCCTGTTCTACTTCTGCCACATGCTCGCCGTCGGCTTCACGGCCTCCTTCATCGGCCAGTACTTCCTCGGCTTCGAGCTGATGCGGCGCCGCGTGGTGAACCTGTTCCTCCAGGTGTCGCTGCTGGTCGTCGCAGCTGGCGTCACCCTGCAAGTCAACACGGTCGGGAGCGACTACAGCGGCGTCGGCGTCGTCGTGAAAGATGTGTGGGCGACGGCGAGCCTCGCCTTGTTCGCGACGATCTACATGTCCACGGCCCTCGCCGTCCTCCTTCGAACCCTGATCCGGAACAAGGATCCGATCGTCCGGAAGCAGACCGTCCTGATGACCGCCGGAGTCGTTGCCCACGGGGTCATGGCGGAGACCCACGCGGTCTCGCGGATCTTCCTGGCGCTGTATCTGCCGCCGTTCCTCACGATCACCGCCCTCTCGATGGCGGCCTGCTTCGCCGTCGCCGTGTGGCGGTACAAGATGCTCGTCGTAACGCCCCGAAAGGAGGAACCGGTCGCCCTGCCGCGGCGTTTCGGCCTCAAGGCCGGACGGGCGTACCTCTTCCGCGAGCGGAGGCCAAAGCTCGTGTTCCTGGCCCTCGCCGAGGCCGTGCGGCATGGCTCGATCGGCCTCATCGTCACCCGCCGCGCCCCGATCGAGGTGCGGGAGGACTATGACCTGCCCGCGACCGCGATCATCTGGCTCACGTCGTCCCTCGGGCAAAACCGACTGGCCCCGATGCCGCCGGAGACCCTGGAGCGGGCCGTCCGCGACTTCGTCGCCGCCCAACCGACCGCGGTCATCGCCCTCGAGGGCGTCGAGTACCTGGCGAACTACGTCGGGACGGAGCGGCTCGTCCGCTGCCTCCACACCGTGCGCGACCTGGCCACCTCCGGGGGCGGCGCCCTCCTCGTGAGCGCGGACCTCACCTCGCTCCAGGAGCCCGTCACGTCGATGCTCGAACGGGACTTCGAACCCCTCGAATTGCCCGTGAAGAGCGGCCAGGCCGTCGAGGACGTGTTCGTGATCGACGCCGCCGGGGTGCTCCTGACGCACGCCTCGCGGACCGAGGTCGGCGAGACGGACCCCGACGTCATGGCGGGAATGCTCACCGCGATCATGAACTTCGCCCGCGTCTCGTTCGCGGAAGGGTCGGACGAGCTCCGTCGTCTCGAGCTCGGCAAGAAGACGGTCGTGATCGAACGGAGTCCGCGCTTCATCCTCGCGGTCGCTGTCGCTGGAGTCGCCCCGGTCGAAATGAGGGAGGAGATGCGGGCCTTCCTGGAGCGGGCGGAGCGGCGATACGGCCCCCTGATGTCGAGCTGGTCCGGAGACGTCAGTGCGGTTGCCGGTTTGCAAGCAATGACGAGCCGATTGTTCCTCTGATGGGTGCCTCACATGAGTTCACCTTGAGGCGAAAGGGTCATTTTGAGGAACCGGGCTCGTACGGCCGTCATGGCTGTGGACGAGGAGGCCAAGACGGCGAGCGAACGCAAGGGGACCTCTCGCCGGACCTTCGTCAAAGCGGCTCTCGCCGGAGGGGCGAGCGCGGCCGCCGTCGGAGTCGCCTGGACACAATTTCTGTCCCCGAAGAGTCAGCCTTCGGGCACTCCGCCCACATTGACGCCGCCGCCCGTCACCCAGTACGGTTCGTACCTGGTGTGGTTCGATGCGACCGCGGGGACGTTCCGTCGGAAGAACCTCGCGACCGGGGTCGACGAGGCCGCGGACGCGAACGCGGGACCCGTCGTGCAGGGGGCCGTCGACGGCCTGAATCCGACGGTCGGCGGCGAGATCTGGATCTCCAACGACGTCGACGCAGATGACGCGATCATCACGATCGCCGGGAACAACGTCTCGCTCGTCGCCTTGCGGGACCCGCCCCCGAAGTCCTGGGACAAGCCGAGGCCGCACCTGCAGAAGATCCTCTACACGGGGAACGTCCGGGGAGGCCTGATCGAAGGGCTGCATTGCCGCGAGATCCAGTTCGACGGCAGCGGGAACCAGGAACTGCTCGCGTTGCGGGACGTCTCCATGCATCCCACGTCGGAACCGGACCGGCAAGGCTTGCGGTTCCTCGGCGGAGCGGGGTACATCCAGTACCTGGAGATCCACAACCTGAAGATCGCGATGTCCGGCAGCGGCGACAGCTACTCCGCGATCGAGTTCGGGAACTCGAACAGCGGCTCCGGGCACATCACCTTCACGGGGAACACGAGCCTCGAGACGGAATACGATGCCTCCGGATCGCCCGTCGTGATCAAGATTTCCACCGGAGCCGAGACCGGCACCCCGATCCGTTTTGAGAACCTCTCGATCGTCGAACTCGGCTCGCGCAAGTCCGGCACGGCGGTCCGGCCGATCCTCCTCCAGTCCCAGACGGACATCCACAAAGGCCTTCGCCTGATGCACATCGACCGGCTGTTCTTCGAGCAGCATTACACGTCCCCGCACACGATCGTGACGATCGAGCCCGCCACGGGAGCGGGCGCGTGCTGGTTCGTCCTGACGATCGACGAGCTCGTGATCTCGGACGAGTCCGGGAAGACCGTGAACCTGATCGACAACCGCAACACGTCGTGGATGTCGAGGGAGCAGTTCCTCCGGGTGAACGGCGGGTTCAAGGGCGGCGTCGGGACGGTCGCGATCGGGAATCCGAACCTCCACCAGTTTTTCCGACTCTACCTGGGCAGCCTCTCCGGGGTGACGCCGTTCGGGAAGCTCGCGACCCCTTTCTTCGACTCGGTGCCGAGCTCCTTCGTCGGCGCCGGGGGCACGAGCTCGACGCCGACGACGGGCGACTACGTCGTCAGCGTCACCGCGATCCTCGTCTCCTCCACGGCCCCGTGGTCGCTGAAGGATTCCGCGGGGAATCTCATCGAGACCGTCCCGGCGGGCGAGGCGCGGCACGTGCCCCTCGGGTATCGCGTCCAATTCCCCAGTGGGACGCCTTCGATCTTCGCGTGAGGCCGCGAGCCTACGAGGGGCCGCGGATGCCGCGCATCGCGAGGCGCACGTCGATCCACGTCATCTCCGGAGGCTCGACGTCCATTTGCCAGAGCAGCGCGATCAGCTCGCCGACGTGATGTGCCTGCTCGAACGTCACCTGGAGCAGGGCGTCCCGGATCGGATGCGGCCGTTCTTTCCATTCCGGCCGGATTAGAGTGTCCAGGTCCTCGTCGGTGAGCTTCGTGAGCCACTGCCCTTCCTTCGCGATGATCTTCTCCATGTAAGCCTGAAGCTCCTCCATCGAGGCGACCTCATCTAAGTCCCTCTCGCGGACCGCGGGATCGGCGGAGGCTCCCTGGGCGGTGACGTTGAGCCAGCCGTCGTGCACGGAGAGCAGGTGATGGAAGATGTTCTTCAGGGAGTTGTGGGTGGCTTCTCGATTCTTCTGCAGCTCCGAAGTGGGCAACTTGCCCAACGCCTCGCTGTAGTCTCGGAGGACCTGCCAGTTGTAACCGAAGATCAGTCGGAAGTCGGTGACGGTGACCATGTGCCGGGGAGAAGACCCGAGGACGATAAGTTGTTCGGACGGGACGAAGAGGCTTGGACCGCCCGCTCGCAGCTACTTCCAGACGGTGTTCAGCCCCACGACGGAATCGAACGACGGGTCGCTCGTCACCAAGGGCAGGCTCGCATGAAGGGCGAGCGCCGCGATCATCCGGTCGTGGAGCTCGGGGACCTTCAGCTCGAGGAAGCGGTCCCATGCGGGGAGTGGGAGCGGCGAGAGGACCAGATATCCGGATTCGCGGACTGCATCGAGCACTTCCTCGACGATCGCTCGCGGATTCGGCGTCCGTAATCGGCCCCGGAGGGCGATATACACGAACTCGGCGAGGGCGATCTCCGGCAGGAGAAGCCGAATGCGACCCGCCTCGGCATCCTGGAACACCTTCTCCGCGCCGCGGGGGAGGTCATCCTCCAGATGCCTTACGAGTGCAACCGTGTCGATGACGCAATCGGTCAGAGCCGCCACTCCTTCCGAAGTTTCTTCAAGTCCTCCTCGAAGCCTTTGATGTCGATTTTACCCTTCAGGAGCCCGCGCAGGCTCGAACGAGCGTGCTTGATGAGGATTCCTTCCCCCGCGTCGAGGACAACCGCCGACTCGCCCTCCGTGAGGTGATACTTGTTTCTCAATTCCTTGGGCAGCGTGATTTGGCCCTTCGAGCTAATCGTCGCGGACTTTGCCATCCATGGCCGATGGTCGTTCGTGGTATAATTACTTTACTTGTAGTAAAGGGGAACTACTCGATTGGACACCGTGCAAAGCGGACCGACAGCGACAAACCGATAGACGAGGGGGTACTCCGGTTGGACGGATGCATCCAATACTACGGCGATTCCCAACCGGTCTGTGCGTTCGGCGCCTCGAGATGTGCAGCCTGCGAAGCTCGGGGATTATCGTTGACCGGGGTCGGGCTCCCGATGGGGATTCGACGGTACAGCCGGACAAAGAGGTAGACGAACAGGGCCGCCACGACGCCCATCCCCCGCCAACCGGCGACCTCGAGGAAGGCGGCCAACACGATGAGGAATCCCACGCAGCCCGCGACGAATGCGAAACGCTGTCGGGTCCACCGGGCTGGTTCTCCTGACGTTCGCCGGATAAGGAGCATGACGCCAACGAGGAGACCGGCGCCCTCGAGGACCGTGACGATCGGGTAAACACCGAGGGCCGGTCCGCCTCCGTAGACGAGGAACGAGCCCATCAAAAAGGCGAAGCCCGCGAGCGCATAGATACGAGGCGACCGCGGGAGTTTCTTCGCGGGGAGCATTGCCCAGAGTCGATCGGCGTAGCGCCACGCGGCCCAGACGAGGAAGATGATCGCGGCGAGGGCGCCCAACAGGTGCCAGGCCGACGGCCGGTAGGGCGTTAGGAGGACGTTGATCGTCACCGTGGCGGCCGCGAGGAGGACAATGGCTGTGACATAGCCACGTCGCGTCGTGAGGGGCTGGCCGCGGATGCGGGGCCAAATCCACTCCGTCAGGAAGATGGGGACGGAGATGCTAATGACCGCGTGGAAGATCGTGAGCCAGACGGCCCAGATCCAGTTCACGTCGATCCAACGACCGTACCATCCGAGGGATCCGAGGTCCATCCAGTTCGGATCGAAGAAAGACTTCACCGCGAGGCCTTCCTCGATGATCCCGTAGGCTGCTCCGAGGAGGAGGATGCTCGGCCAGCCGGTCTTCCAGCGCACCGCGGTCTCGCGCATGACGAGGACGCCGGCGCCGTACAGCCAGATCAGGAACAGCACGCCGATCGGATTGAGCCATTCGATCGGCGGCGTGGATCCGGAGAGCATCTCCGCGATGACGGGGGAAAGCAGGATCAGCGCGAGGAGGGGCCGTCGGTTCGGATGGGCCCCGGAGGCCGCCATGGATTCACGCGTGGGACAGGCGGCACATAAAAGCCACGGAAACAAAGTTCCTGCACGAGCGCGTGGAATGGGGACACTTTCACCGACCTCTCCAGGAGGAGGACTCATCCCCTGCGGCGCCTCCAGTGTTTCGCTCGCGAGAAGAGGCCCTGTCGTCTCTTCGGGCACGGGTGGTCTGGGCGTGACGAACTTTTATCGAAGCAGGTATATATTCACACAAGAGGGTACCCCGCAAGGAGGAGGAAAGGTGCCTGGGAGGAGGTCGACCTCGTCAGTCGAAATCTCGTCAGAGGAACTGCTAGGACCGCTGAACGAGATCGAACGCAAATACGCGCCGCCTAGACTCTTTGTCGCGGGAAGGCTCGAGTTCCCCTTGCCTCACCCGCGGGTTGCCATCGTCGGCACCAGAACTCCGTCTGACGAAGGCCGGAGGATTGCGCGGAAGCTCGCAGGCACGCTCGCTCGGCAGGGAGTGATCATCGTGAGCGGCCTCGCTCGTGGAATCGATACAGAGGCGCACAAGGCGGCGATTGATGCCAACGGAGTGACAATCGCAGTCTTGGGAACTTCCTTGCACCAGACCTATCCCCTGGAGAACGTCGCGCTTCAATCGGCAATCATGAGAAGTCACCTCGCGGTCAGTCAGTTCGATGACCGCCATCCGACATCGCCAAGGAACTTCGTCCTTCGGAACAGAACGATGGCTCTGGTTGCCGACGCCTCGGTCATCGTTGAGAGCGGCGAGGGCGGCGGCTCGCTGCACCAAGGCTGGGAAGCCTTGCGCCTCGGGCGACCGCTGTTCATCCACACCCACGAATTCGCGAAACCGAGGCTTGCATGGCCGCGGGAAATGGCGGACTATGGCGCGGTGCAGTTCAAGGAACCCGGGGACATTCTCGACTTCCTCCCCAGCGCGAGGCTCGGCCTTGCCGCCGTTTCGTTCGACCAAGCTTGAGTTTGCATCCGTCCTCTCCTACGTTCCGCGGGAAGGGGGAGGGGATCTGGGCGACCAATCTCGCGACGTGATGCGCATCCTCAAGGACGGGCGCATGATTGGTTCACCCCCCGCGCCACTGTCGGACTTGGTTGCGCGCCTCATCAAGGCGGCGGTCCAGAGGTCGCGGACATCGGATCGATGCTTAGCCCCACGGCGGTGCTCGTCCCGGTGCCAAAGAGCTCTTTGTTCAAAGAGGGGTCTCTCTGGGTACCCGAACAGATTGCCAATTCATTTGTCCGGTCTGGCCTCGGAGGCAGATCAGCCCGTCTGTTGGCTCGTACCCGAGCGATCGCTAAGGCGGCGACGAGCCTTTCATCGGGGAGACCGCGGCCGACCGCTCTCGAGCATCTTCAAACCCTAGCCGTCCAAACGGAACTTCGGTCCGTGGAGGAAATCGTTCTCATTGATGATGTCGTGACGACTGGTTCAACCCTCCTCGGTTGCGCTAATAAACTGCTTGAGTCATACCCGTCCAGCCTGATCAGAGGGTTCGCCGTGATGAGGGCTGTTAGTAATCCGGTGGATTTCAAGCAAACACTTGATCCGATCGTCGGAGCGATCACCCTTCACTCGGACGGCCGCTGTCATCGCAAACCCTGACGGTTCCAAGGGCTTCGTCAGCGCGTCCAATGTATGCTTTTTCCCCGCAAAGGCCCCATGCAACCGATTATACGGAGGAACATGGATGCGGAACCGGGATGGGAGCCGAGGAGGGGCGCGTTTAGAGTACCCAGGGCCTTTAGCGGAAGGAGGAGGTGAATCAATGAGCGTAGAAGAGAATCTAAGGGTGATCGAGGCGGCGCAGAAGGCCCTCAACGACCGGGACTTGGATAGGTTCGAGAACTTGCATCTGAATTCGGTCCTTCAACGGGATCCACAAAATCCGCAAGGGATCAAGGGGCCGAAGGCGATCCGTGCGAGCCTCCAGCCGTTCCTCACGGCATTCCCCGACATTCGGTTCGCGACGGAAACGCAATTCGGCGCCGGGGATTGGGTGACCCAACTGGGCCACGTGCGAGGAACCAACACGGGACCGCTGGAGATGCCCGGGGGCCCGACGATTCCGGCCACGAACAAAGCCGTTCGATTGCCAGTCGCCATGGTCGCGAAGCTCGAGGGCGGCAAGTTTGCGGAGATCAACCTTTACTTCGACCAAGCGGGCCTGATGGCCCAGCTCGGCCTGTTGCCCCCGCCACCGCAGCCGGAGCCGTGACAACCTGCAATATCCGGGCCGAGCCGAAGACGCTCAGCCCGGCTTTTTTCTCGGTAGGAAGGCGGTTCGGGTCGCGTGCCCTGGCCTTGCGCGGAGCGCTTGGGGATCCTAGACCGCTCGGTCGAGTAGCCTCGTTCATGACTGATTCGGCCCGCCGCCGGGCAGGCGCCGACGATCTCGCCCGCCTGGACGAGTGGGTCGTGGAGGAGCGTCGCAATCCAGTGTTCCGCGTCCTGGGACGCCGGGTGAAAACTCCAGCCGTAGGCCGGATAGAGGACGACCCAAGGCATCTCCCATATTCGGTCCACGAGGAGGTGCGTCGCAACCCCGAAGCCGATGAACCGGAGGCTCCACAGGTTCGGCGCGAAGCTGACCGCGAGGATCGCGAAGAGGAAGACGAAGGTGTGCGACCAGATCCGCGTCTCGAGGCCGAGGGCATACCCGAGGGGCTTGTCGATCAGGTCCGGGAGGATCGATCCGAAGAGGACCAGGCGGTAGTCGAATCGGGCGGGCGACTTCCAGGCGAGGAGCCAAGCGAGGCCGAGTCCGATGCCCAGGTGCGCGAGGAGGAACATCGGCGTCTCATCCCGATGCGCCCAGCGATCGAATGTGCTTCCCGCGGGGGCCGGCCGCCCGGAGCAACGTTTCGTCCGCGGTATACACGAGGCCATTGATTCGATCCGCCAAGGCGATGTAGCTCGCGTCGTAGAGGGAAAGCCCCTTGCGGTATGCGGTGCGAATCGCGGCGGTCAGGGCCGTCTCGGAGGCCGGATCGAGGCCGATGTCCAAGGCGAAGACGTCCCCGATGTGATCCGCCAGTCGATCGGAACCGATGGCGGGATGATAGCGGAGGGCATTGGCCACCTCGTAGATCATGAGATCGGGCGCGACGAGCCTGACCTCCCCGCCCACATGCCGGTCGCGGAGGGAAAGCGCTGCCTCGCTGTCCCTTTCCGAGAGGAACCACTTGGCGACGACGGAGGCGTCTACGACCGCCGTCTCAGGTCGCGCCACCGACGGATCTCCTTTGTGCTGTCGTACTCGCTCGGTCCTACATGGGCGCGGAACTCGTCCATGCGCCGGGCCGCATCGAGGGCCCGACGTCGGTCGATCGGAGCCCGGAGTCGTTCTTCGAGGTCCAGGCGTCGTTCGACGGCCTCCCGCAAGACCTCGGACCAGTTGAGGTCGCGAATCCGTGCCATCCTTTTCTTCATCGTCCCGTCCACCTTGAAGCTCACGACTTCCACAAAGGGTAAATATTACTCGTAATACATAAAGATTACTTATCTTACCCAATCCCTCCGAAGCCGATCGAGGTCCCCTTCGTCCGCACACACGAGTCCCGCGCCCGCGTCCCCTTGCGCCATGGAGACGGGCAGGTCCAGTCGGGTGTGTAGGGAAAGTCACCGACGACACACCGGACCCCTACCACACCCGTCCCACCGCGCCGCGGGCGACCGCCGAACGTTTATGCGAGCCGCGGCCATCGCGCCAGGAGATGGCGCGCCCGATCCTGCGCCTCGCGACGCGCTTCACGCGGCGGACCCGGATGACCGCCTGGGCGATCGCCTTCGCCTG
>VBLT01000052.1 GCA_005878615.1 Methanobacteriota archaeon | reverse complement strand
CCCGCGGCGTACATCCGCGGACGGGAACTCCTCGCGAGCGAGATCGATGCGAACGTGCTCTCAGGGATCCCGGGCGACTTCCTCGCGCTCCGTGCCCATTCGGGGGTCCTCGAAATCAATGCCACGTCGATTCCCGTGATGATCGTCGCGGTGGTCACCTACCACGCGGGCAACGGCACGGATCCCTATCCGAGTGGAGCGAGGGACGTGTCCCTCGATGCGGGCCTCCGCGAGGAAATCGAAGAGCAGATCGAAGCGCCTCTCGCGGACGTCGTGGCCTTGGACCTGTTCGGGCTCCGGCTGACGAATCTGCCGGTCGTGCCCCCTCCGCCGACGCGATCTCCGCTGTTCCCGGACGATTGGGCCTGGGTACGCGCGGACCTCCTCGCGGCGATGGACCCGATTCACGGCGGCGCGGTTCAGGCGATTGTGAC
>VBLT01000038.1 GCA_005878615.1 Methanobacteriota archaeon | reverse complement strand
GCCGGCGGCAAGGACGAAGTTCCCGATGAGGCGAGAGTCGTTCTGGCGGGATTCAATCGTCGTGGCGGTGATCGTCGTGCTCGGCGCCTACGCCGTTTCCCTGATTGCCAATCTCGGTGTCGGCTCTGTGCCCGCGAGCAAGGCAATCGAGACGATCGGCCGCATCCTTTTTCTCGCGGTCCTGATCCTTGTGTTCGTGCTCCTCCTATACTATGGTGACCGTGCCGAGTCCATTCCCTAGGCCTTCGAAAAACCCGTGATGGACCGGTACAACCGGCGGTCGCCGCGTCGCAAGGCCTTCCCGACGTATTTCAGTAGGCGGGGGTCCTCCTTGAGCAAGGCCCATCCAACCTTCGATGGAAAGTCAATATCGCCCTTCTTCTCAATGAGACGGATCATCTGCGGACTATCGAAGATGTCGAACAGTTCCTCGAACTGCGGATCCGTGAGTTTTGAGAAACTCTCATGGATTGCGAGGTCTTTGCGCAGCTCCTTTCCGATGGATTTCGTCCAGGCGCGATGGTAGCGGTGCAGCATCCTCGAGGAGTAGTCCCTCGCCTCGAGGGCCTCGATCGCCGTCGTTGCCGCGATGTCGGAGCAAGTCAGAGCCGTGAAGATGCCGCCGCCGGACACGGCCTTCGTCTGGCATGCAGCATCCCCTACGACGATCACGTTGTCCGCATACGTGCGCTTCGGGAACCCGAGGGGGATGCCGCCCGCGATGTAGAGGATTGGCTGCGCGCCTCTCGTGTACTGCCGGACTTCCGGCCGCTGCAGCATCTTCTCTAGATAGGCGTACGCATTCCCCTCTCCAAGGCACAGGCCCACTCGCGCGGTGTCTCCGCTCGGGATGATCCATCCAAAGAAACCGGGAGCGACTTCGTTGCCGATGAACAGCTTGACGAACCCCGGATCGCCCGTGACGCCGGTCATCTCGACCTCGAAGCCGGGGATGATCTTCTTGGGCCGGAGGATGTTGAACCACTTTGCGACGTTTGATCGGACGCCGTCGCAGCCGACGAGGAGCTTGCATTTCAGCGTCTTCGTTTCGCCGTCCTGATCGAGCACGACCTCGACGCCTCCGTCCTGCCGTCGGGCCGATTGCGCCTGGGCTCCGAGGAACGTGTGCGCGCCTTTGCGGACCGCGTCCGTCGCGATCGCTCGGTCGAACATCGCCCGCTGGACGACGACCGCTTCCGTGTCGTGCCCATCGATCACGAGCTTTCGTCCCGACGGGGAGTAGAGCTCCGCCCCATGCACGGCGCCGATGATCGTCTCCTTGCAGTGCACGTAGTCGAAGACGCGGGGCGTGACGAGGCCGCCGCATTGAATGGGCTCCCCGATCTCCCGGTGCTCCTCGACGAGGGCGACCTCGTATCCCGCGGCCGCGACCTTCCCCGCGAGATATCCTCCCGCCGGGCCCGCGCCGATCACGACGACGTCGAAGGAGCGTGCGGAGGTGACCACGTTCCGGCATCACTCCTTCAGATTCATGATGATCTCGAGGAAGTTCTCGAGGTGTTTCGACAGAGAGGCGTTGTCGGTGTACCCGCAGGCCGATAGGTCCGGGGCCGCGATCAAGGCCGAGGCCCCGTCGACGATCACGTCCGTCGCGATGAGTCCCTTCCGGTGGACGGAGGACGCGCCCTGAGGGATCTTCTGGCCGGGTTCCGTGATGATCGTGAATCGAATGCCGCGCGCGACGGCCTGGTCGATCTTCTTCCCCATGCTCTCTCGGATCTCCGAGAACGTCGGGGTCGCGACGATGCACGTCTCCGACGCTTGGTCGATCAACTCGCCGATTTTCTCGAGGACCCGCGGCTTCGTGATGATCGTGTACACGAGCTGCGGCTCGCCCTTGGACCGAAGGACCTCGTGGAGCAAGTCGAGCTTGCTGAACGTGTCCTCCAGATGGTCGATGACGCGCCCCTTCACCTTGCCGGGCGCCTCCGGCTTGAAGATCGTCGGCCGGCCGCGGGTCGAAATCGCGAAGCCCTTCTGGCAGAGGCTCTGGAGGACCTTGTAAGCGGACGTCCGCGGGATATGCGCCGTCTCCGCGATCGTCTCCGCGCTGCCGTAACCGTGCGCGACGAGCGCGATGTACCCGCGGGCCTCGTATCCGGAAAGTCCGATCGACTCGAGGGTCTTCGTGGCCCGCTCGAACTCCTGCTCCAAGTCCACTCCCTGGGCGAGGAGCTTCGACAAGTCTTGCGGAACCACGGAGCACGATACCTTCGAACGCCACTTTATCTTTTCGAAACCGCCGGGAGCGCACCTTTATGCGGGCCGAGCCTTCCTTCCGGTCCGATGGGATCTGCGCGTCCCGCGCTGCTTGCACTCATCGTTGTCCTCATGGTATTTTGGAGCGTCGTCCCGGCGACGCAAGGACAGAGTGCCACCGGCAATCTCGTCGTCTCGACGGACTACGAACTCTTCGGCACCTACGACTTGCGCGGGGGCGGACATGTCACCTGGACATGGACCGGTCCGCGGGCGGCGGACTTCCGGCTGAAGGTGTTGCACCTCTTCGACGAGTACACCACGATCCCCCGCGGCTTCCTCTACGCCGGCGCCGGGACGAACGCGAACGGCGACGGTCGCCTCGACTCTCTCGAGGGCGTCCGGTACACGGACCTGCTCGAGACCTCGCTGGAAAACGCGCCGCGGGGGACGCAGTCCCAGTACGTGCAGATGTACCCGTTCGATCTGCGAGAGAAGACCGGCGATGCGGCGACGAGCTTCGACCGGAGCACGTCGGGCCTCGCGGGGACGAACGCGGCCACATCGGGTCCTGTCGAAATCCGCTTCCTCTTCCAGGCGAACATCACGACGACGAATGGTCGCGTCCCTCTGGCGACCTCGGCGCTCGTGGACCCGCTGTACGAGATTTTCTCTTATCGCGCGGTCCAGTCCCCCACACTCGCCGCCTCCGGGCCGTATCCGGGATCTTGGCCGTTCCTCCCGGAAAACGGATGGCACGTCGTGCCTCTCGGAGCGGCCCTCGGAGGTGGGGTGGCGTTCTGGGCCGGCAACGACACGACGGGCCTCTACGACAACAACCTCGACGCGTCCAGTACGACATCGGCCGATCCTCCGCTCGCCGCCGTCAATGCGACCTATGTTCCGTTCGATCTACGGTTCGCCTCACGCGCGTGGGCCACGTTCAACTACACGGGCTCGGTCAGCGGTACGGGCGATTACCTTCGGCTCGAGTACGCGCATCCGCCGGCCTACACCGATTGGACGAATCTCTCATTCGGATCCAGTCCGACGTTGCCCTCCACCGCGCCGCGTGTGTGGTCCAGCGCGACCGTCAATCTGTCTAGCGTGCTCGGCCAACGGGTCCAGCTCCGACTCCGCTTCCATTCCGACGGCGCGGGGACCTCGTCGGGATTCTACATCCGCGACTTCGACCTCCACGCCCCGGCCGATTACACTGGAGAAGTTGTTGAAGCCGACACGCACTACCTGATCGGCCTCCTCAGTTTCTCGGATCCCTCCGTCGTCGCGGGCGGCCTCCAGCTCATCCGGACCCCAGGAGGCGAACTGGTCACCTACGGCGCGACGTGGGATCCCTCCCGCGTGCCCCGCGACACGATCCGGTTCCGCACGTTCGATCTCCTGGAGAACCCGCAGATCCTCTTCATCGTCATGATCGCGGCCACGTATGCGATCTCGCGCTTGCAGCAGGGCGCCTACGAGCGGTACCGGGCGTCGCATCCGGCCGAGTACGGCCCCGCGGTCCTCCGGAACAAGTGGATCCATCGCGCGGGAAAGGTCGGCATCGGGATCCTGATCCTCTTCTATTTCGTCCCGACGGCGCTGTGGTTCATCGGGATCCGCGCGGTCGTCTCCGGCCTGGCGTTCTGGTTCCTTTCCGTCGCCATGGCCGTCGGCTTCGGGTTCGGCACGCGCGCGTCCTACGATCGCCGCCTGCGGAGGACGCTCGCTCCCATCGTCGGCGAAGAGGGTCCCGTCGTCCAGAAGATCATCGTGCCGGCTCCGACCGAGTCGTCCGCCCCCGTCGTCGGCGAGTGCCTCCAATGCCGCCAGCCGATCCATCAAGACGACCGGACGTACCGGTGCACCTGCGGCGCCCTCTACCACATCGCCTGCGCGTCCGGCCTCGTGCGGTGCGCGAACTGCCAACAGCCGATCGCGGCCGGGGTCACGCAGCAGCGAGGTCAGGTCTCCCTCCGATGCGAGTCGTGCGGAGAACTGCAGACGGCCCTCGAGGGGACGGACCCGCGAGCGACAACCTGCGCGAACTGCGGCGGTCGGCTCCGTCATCTGGAGACCGGCAAACGCTACCTGCTCGTCGCACGGAACCCGGCCCTCGCGGTCACCTGGATGCGGGACCTCGTCAAGGGTGGGAAGTCGGGGCTCATCATGACGACCGCGTCCCCCGAACGCCTGCGCCTAGAGTTCGGCATCAAGAAG
>VBLT01000104.1 GCA_005878615.1 Methanobacteriota archaeon | reverse complement strand
GTCAATGCGACGCCGAAGGTCCGCGGCATGGACCCAGCGGCCGAAGGCGCTGCAGATCCCGCAGTCGCGGTCGAAGAGCAGGATGTATTCCGGCGTCGCCATGATCCATCGATCGCATAGAGTCGGAGCGACATAAACCCGAGGTACCCACCGAACGAATCCTTATCGAGCGTCGACGGTTCCCGCATCCCGAGGCCCCTCCATGATCTTCGATCCGGCATCGGTCCCCGAGCGACAGGCCTACCGCCTGATGATTTCCGCCTTCATCCCGCGGCCGATCGCGTTCGTCTCGACCGTGAGCCGCAACGGGGTCGAAAATTGCGCGCCATTCTCGTACAGCATGGGCGTCTCCAGCCATCCGATGGTCCTCGGGGTCTCCGTCGGGGACCGCGAGGCCCGGCCGAAGGACACGGCCCGCAACATCCTCGATACGCGGGAATTCGTCGTGAACCTCGTCACCGAGGAGATCGCGGAGAAGATGAACCTGGCCTCGGGCGATTATGCCCCCGAAGTGAGCGAGTTCGACGAGGCGGGCCTAACGCGGGCGACATCGGAGGTCGTGCGGGCACCGCGCATTGCGGAATCGCCCGTGAACTTCGAGTGCCGCCTCCTGCGCGCCGTGCGGGTGGCGGACAACACCGTGTTCTTCGGAGAAACGCTCCGGCTCCACGTCGATGATCGGGTCCTCACGGACGGACTCGTCGACATCCAGAAGGTGCGGGCGATCGGTCGCCTCGGCGGGCCGCGGTACTGCCGGACCCAGGATGTCTTCGAGCTGGTCCGGCCGAAAATCACGGGGTCGAAGGCGGCCCGACCGACTGAAGCCCGGTAGGGCTCCGTCGCCCGATGGTCGAGGGATCAGAACGGAAGTTTGCTGAGTCCGATCGCGAGGGGCAGCAAGGCTTCGTCCCTTCCGAGGAACTTCGCCGTCTGGAGGACCGCATTCAGGTAGCTGATTGTGTGCTCCTTTTCCCCGACCGTCCACTGTCCGTAGAAATCGACGACGGATGCGAGGATCGCCTCCAGAGGAACGTCGGATTCGAGCGCATGTCGCACGGTCTCCTCCGCCGGCGGCGACTTGTATCGGAGACTCGATTCCACCGCCGCCAAGATCGCCGCGGGCTCCCGATGCTCGGGCGCGCCAAGCCGCAGGAACTCGGGATACCCGAAGCGGGTCGTGAGGGTCCGGTACAACTTCCAAGACAGCCACGCGTTTTCCGGCGGCGTGAGGAATCGGCTCGCGAGTCGGGCGGTGTGCACCTCCGTCAGCGTGTGGCCAAGGAATCCGGGGTCGGCGCTCGCGGCGACGAGCAGGGGACGGTACGCCTCGTCGGCCTTGCCTTCGGACGCGAACGCCTGAAGGATCGGCTCGACTCGGTCAAACTCCCATTCGTCCAGGAGTGCGGCGAGTGCCTCCCCGTCCGCTTCGGCACCTCGCGACCGGTCAAGGGAAGGAATGTCCCCCGGAGGCACCGATTGCAAGCCCACCGATTGTAGTTGACCCAGGTTGGCGATCGGCACAAGGCCCCGCGGCAGGCCGAGGACCGAGGCGAGGTCGGCATAGCCGACCGCGAGGGCGAGGTTGTGGCCGAGGCGACCGAGGTCGTCAAGGGAGGCCCGCACCGCGAGATGTCCCGCGGCCTCGACGCCATGATCGAGGGCGATGCGGGCGAGCAGGAAGGACGCCTTCGGCCCCATCCGTTCGAACACGAACTTGCGGTAGGCCACCTCCTGCTCCTCCCGCGACGCGGAGGGAATTGCCCGGGCCGCCGATTCGACCTGGGATGGCGTGAGGGCCTTCTTCGGAAGGCTGAAGTTGTACAGGACCAGGAACCGCAGGAGGCCGAGCCCGCCGGGAGGACGCGTGAGGCGGAGGAGCTCACGGCCGGCCTGGACGGTCAGGACGCCATGGGGCGTGTGCAGCTGCGGGTCGTCGTGATTCGAAACGACCGCCAGCAATTCCTGCAGGATGGGCGCCGCGGTCGACGGGTCCTTCGCCACCTCGTCGAACAGCCGGATGCCTTTCTGGTGTTCGAACGTGGACAGGAGGACCAGGAGCCGATCGAGGTCTTTCGACGCCACGTCCGGAGGAAGGTCGCGGTCCCATTTAGGTTGCGCGTTCAGAGGCCAGAGGAACGCTTATGCCGAACCGGGACTTTCTAACCGATGTCATGGCTCTTCCATACGATGTGATCGTCATCGGCTCCGGCCCCGCCGGCCTGACGGCGGCGATCTATGCCACGCGGGCGGGCCTGCGGACCCTCGTGATCAGCGGGACGACGGCGGGAGGCCAGCTGATGATCACCACGGACGTGGAGAACTACCCCGGCTTCCCGAGCGGCGTTCAGGGTCCCGAACTGATGGAACTTTGGAGGAAACAGGCCGAGCGGTTCAAGGCGGAATTCGTCGACGATAACGTGTCGAGAGTGGAGTTCGGAAAGCCTCCGTTCCGGGTGTGGACCTCGGACGGCACCCATCAGGGTCACTCCGTGATCATCGCCACCGGAGCGAACGCAAAGTACCTGGGCCTTCCCAACGAACAGCGCCTGAAGGGCCACGGGGTGAGCGCGTGTGCGACCTGCGACGGTTTCTTCTTCAAGACCCTTGATGTGGTCGTCGTTGGCGGCGGCGATACCGCGATGGAGGAGAGCCTCTACCTGTCGAAGCTCTGCAAGACCGTGACGGTCGTCCACCGCCGCGATACATTCCGGGCGAGCAAGATCATGCAGGAGCGTCTGTTCAAGACGCCGAACGTCAAGGTCATCTGGAATTCCGAAGTCGTCGACGTCCTCGGCGAATCCAAGGTCGAGGGCGTCCGTATCCGGAATGCAAAGACGCGCAAGACGACCGACCTCAAGATGCAGGGCATCTTCTTGGCCATCGGGCACACACCCGCGACCGAGGTCTTCCAAGGACAGTTGAAACTCGATCGAGGCTACGTGGTCCTGCAGCCTCACGATGGCTTCTCGACCGCGACGTCCGTGGACGGCGTCTTCGCCGCGGGCGACGTCCACGACTTCCGATATCGGCAGGCCGTGACCGCGGCCGGCTTCGGCTCCATGGCGGCCCTCGACGCGGAGCGATGGCTTCAGTCGCACCGGTGAGCGCGGCGAAATCTTGAAGTCGGCTCGCCGATTAGGCCGCCCGAGACCTACCCATGGTCCGCATCTTCCGAGGAGGCGTGCTCGATGAACGCTTCGAAGGCTCCGTCGTCGTCATCGGGCCGAGGCCGACGACGATGACGGGCCTGGTTCGCGGCGACTTGTTCGTGCGAGACAACAGTGTCTGCGACGTCACCGGCATGGTATCCGGGAACCTCCTCGCGGAGCGAACCGGGAAGGCGATCCTCCATGGCCTGGTCACGAAAGCCGCGAAATCGGCCGGCGGAGACCTCGAGATCTATGGGCTGGTCCAAGGCGACGTGATCAACGAGGGCGGCCGCCTCTTCGTCGACAAAGGGGCCGTGGTGCGCGGCAAGGTGGTCGGTCAGACGCACACGGGCGCGATTCCCCCTCCGGAGAAACCCGCGGCGCCCGCGCCTCCAGCCGCGGCGCCGCCGGCCGCGCCGGTTCCCGCGCCGAAACCCCCGGCCTCGCCCGAGCCCTGATTCAGGACTCGACGGTCGGCTCGATCGGCGTCTCTTTGAGGAGCATCTTCTCGGGCTTCTTCTCGCCGACTGCGAACAGCTGCAGGTACGGGATCAGGTTCCCCACGATCCGGTTCTCCGCCTTTCGCAGGTGCTCCTCGTACGTCGAGCGGCTCACGCCAAGGCTGCGGGCGATGTTCTCCGTTGTCACTTCACGGGGGGACGTGTAGTACCCGTAGCGGTGGGCCTTCAGGAGGGCGTCCATTTGTTTGGAGGTCATG
>VBLT01000103.1 GCA_005878615.1 Methanobacteriota archaeon | reverse complement strand
CCGCCGTCCATGAAGACCTCGACCCGCCCCTGCACGGCCGCGACGATGTCGGGCAACGCCTCGAGGGTCCCGACCGTCGAATCGAGCTGGCGTCCTCCGTGGTTCGAGACGATGATGCCGTCCACGCCGTGCTCGACGGCCAGGGTCGCGTCCTCGGCGGTCAGGATCCCCTTCAGGACGATCGGGAGGGACGTCAGCGAGCGGAGCCAGGCGATGTCCCTCCAGGTGACGGCCGGGTCGAGGAGTTCCGCGACGTATTTCGCGAACGCGGAACCGCGTTCCGACGCAGGCATTCCGGCGAGCCCTGCAGGGCGGACGTTCGCGATGCTCAGGCCGGGCGGGAGCGTGAACGCATTCCGCTCGTCCTTCTCGCGACGACCGAGGACCGGCGTGTCCACGGTGAGGCAGATCGCTCCGTATCCCGCCTTCACCGCGCGTTTCACGAGCTGCGCCGTGACATCTCGGTCCTTCCAGACGTAAAGCTGGAACCAGCGCGGCGCGGCGCCCGCCTTGGCGACTTCCTCGAGGTCCTTCGTCGCGACGGCGCTCACGACCATCAGCGTCCCCGCGGCGGCGGCCCCTCGGGCCGTTGCGACCTCCCCCTCCGGATGGACGAGCCCGTGGAACGCGGTCGGCGCGACTAAGATCGGCATCGAGACCCGTTGACCGAGGACCGACGTCGAGGTGTCTCGCTTCGAGACGTCGACGAGGACTCGGGGTCGCAGGGCCCACTTGGCGAAGGCCTCGCGGTTCCGACGGAGGGAGACCTCATCTTCCGCCCCGCCCGCGATGTAGTCGAACGAGGGCCGGGGCACTTTGGCGCGGGCCAAGTCCTCGAGTTCGAGGAGATTCGTGAAGGCGAGGCCCATGACAGGACGCGATGGACCCAACGCGCTTAGCCCTTTGTCCCGAAGATCGTCGGGTCGCTGAGCCGCGCGCCGCAGCCGGTGCAGAAGTTCATCATCCGTTCATTTTGCATGCCGCACGAGGGGCAGAACTTCGCGGTCTTGACGCCGACAGGTGCGCCAACGGGAGCGCTAATAGGAGCGCGGATAGGAGGCGCGGTCCAATCGACCGGGCTCCGTCTCGCCATGGGCTGGCGTGCGCCTCCGAAAAGGCCGACCAGCAGTTCGATCGGTCCAAAGATGAGGGCTCCGAGGCAGATGAAAGGGATCGCGGGGATCAGGAGGCTCACGAGCCCGGCCATGGTGAAGAAGGCTCCGATGAGCACATGGCGCAGGATCAAATGCTCCCTCCGGAGAAGGCATTGTCCGGGAACGAGATGAAGGTTCCGAGGTTACGGCTCGTACGAGGGATGCTCGGGCGATTTCCGACTCTTCCGCTGCACCCACACCGCCACTTGGTAGAGGATGGAGGATAGGCGATTCATGTACCGCAAGATTTCCGGGTTGAGGGTTTCGTGCTTCGACAGGGTGACGACTCGTCGTTCGGCCCGCCGGGCGACCGTCCGGGCCCAATGCAACCGGACGAGGTCTTCGGAGCCGCGAGGGAGGATGAATTCCGTGATCCTCCCGACATCGAACGCTTCGATCCCGGCCTCGAGTCGCGCGACATGCTCGTGCGTCACCCGCGGGACCTTTGCGCCCGCCGTTCCAGGGACCATGGCCAGTTCCGCGCCAACGGTGAAGAGGTCGTCCTGGATTTTGAGAAGGAGATCCCGAATGCGATTCTCTTTTTGAGCCGCGAGCGTGAGACCAATCACGGCATTGAGCTCGTCGACCGCCCCCATCGCCTCCACCCGGGGATCGTCTTTCGAGACGCGCGCCGGCCCGAGGAGGCCGGTCTCGCCGGCGTCGCCCGCCCGCGTGTAGAGCTTCGCCATCACGACACCGGCTGCGCATCGCTCGGCGCAGGGATCTTCGGGAAGAGGGTCGGCTGGAGGATGTGCGCGAGGATCTCGAGGCCATCGACGAGGCGCGGCCCAGGCCGGTTGAAGTAGCTCGAACCGTCGACGAGCCAGGCGCACCCGGTTCGAGCGGCGGGCAAGTGGGCCCACCACGACGTGTGCGTGACGACCCCCGCCTCGGTCCGCGTGCGATCGAGATCGAATCCGCATGGCATGAGGACGGCCACTTCGGGCGCGGCCGACTCGACCTCACTGGACGAGATTCGGCGGGACTTCTCTCCGGGTCGACCGAGGGCGTCGACGCCTCCCGCGAGGTCGATCATCTCGGGGACCCAGTGGCCCCCGACGAAGAGAGGGTCGAGCCATTCGAGGCACAGCGTGGTCGGCCGCGCCTCCGCCTCGGCGGCCCGTTCGGCGATGCGCTCGATTCGACCACGGAGATCGTCCACGACATCGTGAGCGCGGCCTTCGACCTCGCAAGCACGGCCGACGTTCGCGATGTCCCCGAGGACGTCCTCCAACGTGTGCGGATCTAACGAAACGATTTCGGGCGATCGAGGCAGGCGGCGCGCGACTTCCTCCACGTCGCCGAGGGTCGGGGCGCAGACGTCGCACAATCCCTGGGTCAAGATGAGGTCCGGATTGGCGGACCGCAATGCCGCTGCATCCACTTGGTAGAGCCCTTCTCCGGAGGCGAGCCGCTCGCCGACCAACCGGCTCGTCTCGCCGCTTGCCTTGCCCTCGTACTCGAGGAGGGACCGACTCACGATCGGCTTCGATCTCGCGTCGGCCGGATGGTCGCACTCTGGCGAGACTCCGACGAGAGCCTCACCGAGGCCGAGGCTGAAGCAGATCTCCGTGGCCGCCGGGAGGAGGGACACGATCCGCATGAGTTCGAGGCTGGTAGGCCCCGGGCCACTAAAAAGGATTGTTCAAGCGCACTCGTATGGCACATCCAGGATGGATGAACTCATCGTCGCGAATCTCGGTTTCAGAGCCGAGGAGGAAAAGGAGAAGAGCGGTCGCTTCACGCGACCGCGTTAGGGAGCTGTTGGTGCTCGAACCGCTTCGTTGCGGCCGTGACGAGCCCGTGCTCGATGACAGACTTGCCGCCGTTCACGGCCTCGATGGCCTCGGTGGCCAAGGCGAGGGCCGCTTCGACCGAGAGATCGGGGCGATAGCCCTTGACGATCGTCTCGAGGGCTTCGTCGGAGGACTGCCCAATCGCGAAGGCGGAGCCCTTGAACGTGGTCCCGCTCGGATCCACCTGAAGGAGTTGCACCCCCAGGTCGTCCACGCCTGCCAAGAGGACCGAAGCCCCGAACGGGCGCACCGCGTACATGGTGAACTCGTGCAGGTATTCGGATAGATTCCTGGACAGCGTCCCGACGTCGATCGGCTCGTCGTACACGAGCCGGTGTCGCTGGGCCGCGACGCGGACCTGGTCGAGCAGCGTCGTCACGTCTCCGATGTACCCGCTGCCCGTCGCGCCGATGTGGTCGTCGACGACGAACACTTTCTCGGCGGGCTCCATCAGGGGCCGCGTCGGCTTGACCTGGCTCGACAGGAGGGCGAAGTCTTTCGTCTTCAACCCAAGCGTCGTCGAGCCGCGGCTGACCGCCTGCAGTGCGTAGTCGACCTGGACGAGCCGGCCTTCCTGGTTGTAGAAGAACGGCATCCGTCCCATTTCGCCCGAGGCCATCTCAGTTCGCCCCCAGGAAAGCGTGGCCGTTCGGAATCGACAGGACGTCGACTCCGTTCCCACTGCCCGGATCTCGTTCCATCGCAGCGCGCACCGCGGCTTCCGCGAGCTTCCTCGCCTCGTCAAGAGAGAACTCCTTGCGGAACCCCTGCTCGAGGACCCCGTACGCGATTGGCGAACCGCTGCCCGAGGACATGAAGTCCTCCGACGTGATCGCCCCGCTCATGTCGCTCGTGTACACGTGGGCGCCTTCGCGGTCCACCCCGGCGACGACGAGCTCCACGTAGAACGGGTTGTAGCTCTTCATCGACGAATACACGATGTTCGAGATCAGCTTCGCGCTCTCTTTCACGGACAGCGGATAGCCGCGACGCAACGCGAGGAGCCGACGTTCGGCCTTCGCGAGGTTCACGAGGTATTCCGCGTCCGACATTGCCCCGGCGATCGCCACCGCGGTCGCGCCGTCGAGGGAGAAAATCTTCTGGACCACCTTGGATCCGACGAAGAACCCCTTCGAGGCGCGTTTGTCCGCCGCGAGGACGACGCCGTCCTTGCTTCGTATTCCGACCGTTGTGGTCATGTCGAACCTCAAGGGATTATGTCGCGGGTTGAGTAAGTTGACTGGAACCGCGGTAGGTCAGTCACACGCCGTACTCGTCAAGGAGAACGCATCCGATTCGATTTGGCGTGAGAGCAAATGGGGTTCCACTTCATGGCTTTTGATCCCATTTTCATGAATCATGTCATCCACGGCTACGCCGCATCGGCAACGGCCTATGAGCTGTGGAGTTTTTGTTCCGTCCATCCATTTCGGATGGTAGGGACCGGCTTGTTGGACCTTCTCCCATCAATCATCGGATCGGTCCTGACTGGGTTCCTTATCTATTTCTTCATTGTTCTTGTCTTTTCCGCACGTAAGAATCGGGCGAAAGTGGACAAAGCCTCCGGTGTGCTTGTGCTCGAGTATGGCCGGGTACTCAAGGCGTTCCCCGTCATGATGGGCGCCTTTCTTGCTGGGATGACAATCTTCATCACACTCCAAGTGGGGCCACAATCAAATGATGACGCGGTCTGGATGCTGGTCTTTGTTCTCGCATGGTCGATCCCTCTGGCCATATTTGCCATCGAAGTCTATGGCGTCAAGTTCGAGTTGAGTCCTGACGGAATTCGCAAGCGAAGTCCCTGGTCGAACGGTTTCTTCGCAGTGTGGTCCGAGGTAGAATCGGTGACTTTTAGCGGCCTATGGGAGTGGTACATCGTCCAGACATCCAAAGGAAAAATGAGGCTATCCGTCGTTCTAGACGGACTAGACGACTTCCTAGACGTTCTCCGTCAGCATGCTTCTCAACCAGGATTTGCATTTAGACGCCCTTGACTTGCGGCCGCGCTTCTGTGCGACTGAAAGGACTTTAGCCGCTGATCGCAGAGTAGGGCTCGCGGGACACTTCGCGAACAATGTGCTGGAACAGCTGGTGTCCGAGACGTGTCGCGTCGTCCAACCGATCCGGGGAACTTACCTTGGCCGTGACCACGAGCTGGCCAGGGCGGATGAATGTCTCGAGTCGAATCGAATCATCCTCCAAGGCCCATGCGAGCCGCATGCCATCCGCGAACTCGGACAGCCCGTACCATCGGAGCGGGCCAATCCAGGCTCCGCGGAGCGCCTGGACGAGCGCCCGAAGGTCAAGGTTCGCGGGGAGGTACGTTTGGAGGATGGTGACGCCGGGATCGTCGGACCGCAGGGCTCCTGGACTCAGGACCTCCATGGCCCTCGGGGTCACACGATAGCCGAGTTCGGTGTGCTCGACGAGATTGTCCTCGGCCAGTCGATGGAGGGCCCGGGACAGTTGCTCTGGATGGATGCCGAGTCGTCGGCGGAGGCCTTGGAATGCGACTTGGGAGGAAGGGTCCTGAGAGAGAAACTCGAGGACCTCCCGGTCGTGCTCCCGCAAGTCGAGCGCGAGATACGCGATCCCCGGTTCCCTGCCCTCGGGCACCATGTGGACCGATGGACGACGTCGGCGAAAGATAAAGCTGCGTCAGCCAGAATCGAAAGGGAGAAAGGCGACCGTCGAAGCGGAATTCTCCGTGGGCGGTTACGTCGTCAGATTGCCACTCCGGATGACCTCTCGTCCGTCGATCGTCACGTTCGCTCCCGTGAGGGAACCGCCGAGGTAGAAGTCCGTCTTGTTCTTGCCGCCCGGGACCTCGTCGTTCGCCCCCACCGCGACGTACACGTTTCCGGCGACGATCACGTCTTGGAGGAACCCCGAGCGAGCGTTCGGATTGAGTCCGATATCCAGGTAACCGAGCAGATCCTTCGGGCCCTTCGCTTCCTCCCATTCCGTGCGGATGAGGTCCTCGTTCTCGGAGGCCGAGAATTTCGTCATGCGGCCGCCGTCGAAGGCGACCCGCACGCCGCGGATCCAACGGCCCAGCCATGCGATCGGTTGGTCGAACACAATGGTGCCGTCCCCGGATTTCACGTCCGGGACGACGAACGCCTCCCCGGCGGGGAGGTTCGCCATGTTCTCCCCTTGATCGAGATCCTCCTTTGTGATGATGCCGTCCTCGATTCCGGCGGGGTTGCCGACGAGATCGCACGAGAACTGCGTGCCATTCGGATGGGAAATCTCCACGTGGCCCTTCTTTGCCAGCGCCTTCGTCACCTTGCGGCCCGCTCGCACGATCTGCTGGCCGTCCACGGAGCTTGCCGCGAGGACCATCTCCCGCCACGCCGGGAGGTCGAAGCCATAGGAGCGCGCCCGGGGCTCCGTCACGTATCCCAAGCCGAGCCTCGCACCTCGGAGCCGGTTCCGCTTCGCGCGGCGATACCATTCCTCGTTGTAGGCCGTCGCGGCGCTGTACTTCTTCCCGGCCTCCCGGATCTTCGTGATGTCCGCGGGACCGGGGATGAACACATAGCCGTCTGCCTCCGCGATCGCCTTCCATTCATGGCTCCCGACCTGTCCGAGCTTCGATTCCGGCAGGGTCTTCACGGACCTCCAGTAGGTGTCTTCGTCCTCGAGCAGCAACATCGGTCGCGCGCCGGCGGCCCGCGCTTGATAGACGACCTCTGTCGCGATCGGAAGTCCATGGTTCCAACACTCGACGATCACGTTCTCCTTCGGCTGAATGTGTAAGGTCCTGCGGATGACGTTCTTGGCGAGCGCTTCGTATTCGGACATGGTCGTCTCCCGGCGCCGCGAAGCCGCACCGCGGATAAAAACATGCTCCATGTCGCGGGCGAAGGGCCCTAGCGCGGACGGGTCATCCCGCGAGACGGCGATGGAGCGGACGGTGCCGACGAATCCTTCACCGCGCAGGAGCGGGAGGCGCGCCACCTTTGGATCGGGGACGGGAGCCTTCTGCCGACTGCTCAGGCCTGAATCCGATGATCACGATTGTGGCCTTCGCGGCGAGGACCGCCCGCTTCATCCACGATTCTCTTGCGCACAATCGGGGACTTAGGGCGGATTCGCCCGTGCGACCTCGGCCGCCGCGATGATTTCGTCTTCCAGGCTGTCGACCTGGAGGGTTACGTGGCCGATGCCAAACCGTTCGCGCAATCGAGCGTGGACCGCGTCGACGATCTTCGCGGCCTCTTGGACGCGGACGCTGCCCTCGACGGACAGGTGTCCCGTGAGCACGACGAGCCCGGAGGTGACGGTCCACACGTGGAGGTCGTGAACCCCTCGGACACCCGGGACCGAGCGAATCTCATGCGCAACGTCTTGGGGCTGCAAACCCGCCGGGGTGCCCTCCAGGATGATTCGGACCGAATCCCGGAGGAGCCGAACCGTGCTCGCCCCGATCAGGAGGACGATGAAGATGGCGATCAACGTGTCGAGGAGGACGAGCCCCGTCCAGGCGATGAGGACGGCCGCGACCACGACGCCCACGGATCCGAGGGTGTCGCCGTAGGCATGGAGGAAGGCCCCGCGGATGTTGATGTTCCTCCGGGCCGAGGGACCGAGCAGGGCCACGATCGCGAGGTTCGCGGCCAAGCCTGCGAGGCCCACCGCGAACATGGTGCTCCCCTGGACTGGCCGAGGCTGGCCGATCCGGCCGTAAATCGCGACCAGGAGAGAGGAGGCGATCGCCGCGAGCAGGACCGCGTTGACGAACGCCGCGAGGACCTCGATCCGGTGGTAGCCGAAGGACATCTTCGGGGTATGGGGCCGTACTGCGATTCGGATCGCGGCCAGGCTCAAGCCAACTGCGACGGCGTCCGTGCCGACGTGGCCTGCGTCGCTCAGGAGGGCCAGCGAGCCGCTCCACCAGCTCCCAACGACCTCGACCAGGGCGGCGGTCGCGGCGATTCCGAGCGCGGCGGCAAGACGGCGCTCCAGCGGTGCCCGCGGACCGTGCGATTCCATCGTCACGATTCGATGATGCTTCCCGGCCGCATCAACTGTGCGACGGGCTTCACTCCTCAATCAGATAGAACTCGTTCCCGTCCGGATCCTTGAACATCGCGTAGGTCGCCCAATCCTCCTTCGTCGTCGGGGTCGTGAACTCGACGCCAAGTTTCCGAAGGGCCGCTTCTTCCCTCTTCGCGTCGGTCGTCGTGAAGGAGATCCCGGTGTTCCCCGGCTCCAGCGGATAGAACCCCTCGCACAGATGGAACGCCATGTTTTCCCGCTTCGGGGCGACCGTGATCCAATGGCCCTGATGGTCACGGATCTCGAACCCGAGTTTCTCTTGGTACCATTTGGCGGCCTTCTTTGCATCCGAGACGACCAGTGCGATCGTTGTCAGGCGCATGCCGGGCGGGATTCTGTCGGAACCGATAAAGGCGACGTCATGGAAGGAGGCTTCATGCGGCGCGACGGTGTGCCTGCCCTCGATGGTCACGACGAATCGTCTTTCGCATGTCAAAGTCATTGTCGAGGACTTGCGGAAGCGAGAGGGTCGTAATCTCGTCGCGGCTGGGGTGTATGGGTCGGTCGCTCGCGGCGAAGACCGCCAACATTCGGACATCGACTTGATCGTCGTCGTCCGGCGGAAGCGTCCTCGGATTCGCCACACATTGGACTCCGGGATTCTCGTCACATTCCTCCAGGAGACTCCCGAAGAGGCGCGGAACGAGGTCCGCGGTGCGTATCCCGGGTTGAACGACGCCCTCGGGGGCTGGAGATCCCTGCGTCCCATCTACGACCCATCCGGTTTGCTCCGGCGGCTACGAGACGAAGCCCGGGGACCGAATGTTCGCGCCTTTCAGAAATCCGCTCAACTCCACTTCCTCAAGGCGTTCGAAGATCTGGGGAAGCTCTGGAACGCCATCGAGGCCAGGAACACGGACGAAGCGAGGGAAATGGCCATCTGGTTCTCCGGCGCCGCGATGGGAAGCCTCTTCGATCTGGAGGGGCTTGTCTTGAAGACGGGTCGGCGGGCGTTCATCGAGCTTCGCCGATACGGTCGCCTCGGGACGGCGATCCGTCGACTCCGCTACGTCTCGATGTCCTTGGCCCGAATGCAGCGCCTCTCCGAATCCATCTGGGGCGAACTGCTCGATCGCGCGAAGGCGAAGGGGCTCCGCCTCCCGCCTTTCCCGCGGGATGCCCGAGGAACCCTTTAGGACGTCTGCCTCCATTTCTCTTCGGAGGATGGGTCTCCCATCGTCTTGGGCCCCGCGGCGTTCCAATTGGGGTTGGAGTCCCCCGGCGTAGTAGGATACCTCCTTGGCCTGTTCCTCTATTCGATTGCCGCGGCCGTCATCCTTCCGGTCCCCGTCGAAGTGGCGCTCCTGGCGTACCCGCAGCTCGACACCTCCGTGAAGGCGGTTGTCCTCGGCCTTGGCAAGGCGGTCGGGGCGATCGCGGTCTTCTACGTGGGGTACAAGGTAAATCCCGTCATCGAGCGGTGGATGGGGCGGCACGCAGCCGTGGCACGGGTGCTGGCCGCCATGGAGTGGTTCGTCCGCAAGACGGGATGGGTCGGTCTCACGGTGCTTCTCGCAATCCCGTTCATGAGCGACACGGCGGTGAATTACTTCTACTCCCTCCTGAACGAGGAGGGTCATGCCGTCGGTCGATGGCACTTCGTCCTCGCCAACCTGATTGGCGGGATCGCTCGAACGTACCTCTTCCTGGCGCTCCTGCCCAAGTGAGCCGTCTCACTTCGGCGCGACCCGTCGCTTCGTCGCGCGGGCGAACGCCTCGAGAAAACCCTGGGTGAGATCGCTCGCCGTGATGATCCCCTCCACCTTGTCGAGGCGCGTGACCACGAGCCAACGCGTCTTCTTGTCCAGCATGACGCGGGCCGCGGCCCGCAGCGTTGTCAGGGGACTGACTGTTGCGACGGGCGACGTCATGATCTCTCGGACGAGGACCTTCCCCGGATTCAGCCCCGTAGACGTGA
>VBLT01000102.1 GCA_005878615.1 Methanobacteriota archaeon | reverse complement strand
GGCCGTGTAGACGCCCGCGGGGGTGTACGCATGCTCGGCGATCGGATTGGTCGACCAAGGCGTGTCCCAGATCCCGTCGTCCGTCCAATCCCAGCGGAATTGGAGGGTAACGTTCGGGGCGGAACTGGAGGACGTCGAGGCGTTGAATGTGACGGTCGCGTTCCCCTGCGGCCACGCCGGCGAGGAGACGAAGCGGGCGACAGGCCCTTCGACCAGGAAGGAGGCCATGCTTGACGCGGAGGAATCGTTCCCGTTCAGGGGCGCGAGGTTCCAATTCTCCTCGAGGGTGCGGAGGACGGAGAAATGATCGTAGGCGACGGCGGACCGGTACCCGCGCCGCGCCATGGGGCCGGACCAGACGGTGTACAGGTTCGGGGAACCCTTTCCGCCATCCTCGTCGTACGTGATAAGGAGGGCCGCCCGCTGGGTCCGGAACACCGTGCTGTTCAGGATCTGCGGGACGAGGCCGGCCATGAACGCATCGCCGACCGTGACGTTGCAATCGTGCATGTCGTTGCAGAGGTCCGGCGTGAGCCACATGTAATTCGAGGCGTTAGCGACGGAGTCGAGACCGTTGAGGAGCGCTTGGTCCGAGGGACCCGCGGGGACGACGCGCGAGCAGCGCGTGGCGTTCCCGGCAAGGTCGCCGTAGTAGACGAACGGATTGTGCTTGACCGCGTACCGCCCGGCGTTGCTGCTGTCGCAGTTCGTGGGCATGGCCTCCAGGTAGGCCTTCCACGTGAGGCCGGCGTCGACGAGTCGGCTCACGATGTTCGTGGCGTTCCAGGCGGCCCAGGTGCACGCGTCGGACCGCGGATGCGAGTTCGCGGTGCAGCCGAAGGAGCTGGCCGCCGTCAGGCAGAGGTAGTTCGAGAGGCTCGGCACGGAACATTGCGTGAAGTGCGTCGCCAGGCCCGAATCGTTCGCGAGGCTCGTCAAGTACGGCGCGGCCCCGCCGCAGGTCGTGAGGATCTCGCAGATCCCTTTGTTCTCCATCACGATGGTGACGACGTAGTCGAAGAAGAGGCCCGACGGACCGGAGGTGATTCCCACCCCCGAGGTGTCGAATGGGTCCGCCCTAACCCCTCGCGTCGACAGCAGGGCGATGGGCGCGGCCCGAGGGCCCGGCGGTGACATCGTCGCCTCGGCGATCGGTGCGAGGACGGTGAGGATCGCGACGAGCACGAGGAGGGTTGAGACTGGAGTCTCCGCTCTACCGCCCCTACTCCTCCCCCTCATCATTCGAAAGGCCCAACTGGACGGACCACTGGGCTTGAACAGGAGGTTCTTCTGGGGGCTTGAATTTTTGCGTTCAGAGCTATTCTCACAATTGAAATCACCGATTCTGGCCTTTTCACGGTGCCGATTCGGTTTTTCGAGGCGATGCTCGCTTCGATCTGCGTGAGGCCCGCCTTCGTCCGAAGGCAATGGTTAAGCGCCCGCCCGCAGATGCCGTCCGGGGGAGAGGGGGAATGAGGTCCCGGTCGCTTTTAGCAAGCGCCATCGCTGCATCCGTGGTCCTCCTCCTCTCGACGGGACTCGTGCCGGCGGTGCGGGTCTCGTCGGTCGCCGCGGGCTTCTCGTTCTCGGCCGCGGGCGATGCAGGATCGTGGTCCGGCTTCGACTCGAGTCGGGAGGCCCTCGGCCGATCGGGCTCCAATTTTTTCCTCGCGATGGGCGACCTGAGTTACGGCGGGTCGAGCGAAGAGCATTGGTGTCGCGAGTTGAAACAATCGTTCCCGGACGCCGAGATCCTGGCGGGGAACCACGATGTCGGGGAGGTGAACGACACCCCGGACAACGGGTATCCCGCGAACATCAACGAGTTCGTCAAGTACTGTCCCTACACCCTCTCGTCCCCGCTCACCGGCACGTACGGGAAAGAATACTTCTTCGACTACCCGCAGGCGGCGCCGCTCGCCCGTTTCATCCTGACGGGGTGCGGCCTCGTCTGGCTGGTCGACAACGAGGGGGAGTGGCGATGCATCCCGGGCGATCCCCACTACGCGTTCGTCGAGCGGTCGATCGACGAGGCGAGGGCGCAGGCGATTCCCTGGGTCGTCGTCGTCTCGCACAAGAACTGCATCACCTCCGGCGAGCACAGCTGCGAACTCGGGACGCCGTTCTTCGATCTCCTCCTGGACAAGAAGGTCGATTTGATCGTCGAAGGACACACGCATCATTACTCCCGGAGCAAACAGCTGGCGCTGAACCCCGCGACGTGCGCGGAACTCGTCGAGCATTCGTACCAGCCGGGCTGCGTCGTGAACGATGGTTCCGATCGGCAATATCAGGCGGGCGCGGGTTCCGTCCTCGTCATCGCGGGCACCTTCGGCCGCGCGATCGACGCGTTCTATCCCGATAGCCCGTACGCTCCCTATTTCGCGAATTGGATGGACAACAGCACGACGGGGGAGGGCAAAGGATTCGTCAGCTTCGACGTCGACCAGGGCCGCATCGCGCTGCGGACGACGTTCGTGAACGCGACTCAGCCCTTCACCGATTCGTTCACGATCCGTCGGCCGTCGAACGCATCCCCGCTCGTTGGGACGACCGGGTTCCTCCCATGGATCGTGCTCGCGGCGATCGGCGGGGGCGCGGCGATCGTCGGGTTCCAGTTGAAGATTAGAGCCAGGCCGAAGCCCGCGAACGGACGGATCGTGCCCCCGCGCCGCCTTCCGCGAGGGAAATAGGCGACGCGCCGCGAGTTCGGTAATCCTTATCGGCCCGCCCTCGTTGCCTTCGTTCATGGGCGTCATCGAGGGCTGGGAATTCCCCTGGATGAGGCCCGTCCTCTCGACCGAAGGGATCTCCGAGGCGGCCCTCGTCCGCGAGCAGGGCGGTTGGGTCCTCGCCGGGAGCATCGGGAGCGCCGTCCTCGGCTTCATCTTCTGGGGCCTCGCCGCGCGGCTGTTCAGCGCGAACGCAGTCGGGATCGCCGGGTCGATTGTGGGCCTTTCGTCCTTGGCGACGTCGATCGGGATCCTCGGGCTCGACAACGGACTCGTCCGTTATGCGTCGCGGGCGAGCCGGCCGCGGGCGCTCATGTGGCAGATCCTCCTGGTCGGAGGCGGCCTTGCCTCGGTCGTGGGACTCGTCCTCTCGCTGATCGTCCTCGCGGTCAGCAATGACGTCGCGGTCTTGCAGATCCTCCCGGCCCTCGTCGTCCTCGCCGTCACGCAGACGACATCCCAGACGTGCTTCCAGATCACGGACGCCTCGATCCTGGCGGCGCGGAAGAGCGAGTACCTCGCCTATCGGGCCGTTTCGTACGGCATCGCGAAGATCGTCTTGTTGTTCGCCCTCTTGTCCGCGGGCG
>VBLT01000101.1 GCA_005878615.1 Methanobacteriota archaeon | reverse complement strand
TCCGACCCTGTCCGGCGCGACGAACTGGACGACGGGGCCGGCGAGTATGCCCGGCGCGTATGCCAGCCTCGTCACTGCCTTGACCCCGAACACGACGTACTTCTTCGATGCCTGGGCGACCGGCCACGGGTTCGCAACGGGTGGAATCATGAGCTTCAGGACGATGGTCTTGCCGATGCTCTACGGCACTCCAGGCGCGACCGCTCGCGTGGAGGGTACGCTCGGAACGAACGGTTGGTACATCTCCAATGTGACCGTGACCCTCATCGCGTCGGATTCTCTGCCGTTCGTCGCATGGATTCATTACGTCGTGGACGACGGCGGCTGGCTGAATTACACCGCGCCGTTCACGCTGCAGGACGGAAAACACAACCTGGCGTTCTACGCCTTCGACGCCTCCCGAAGTCCTCCGGAACGAAATCATCATGCGAACGTGAGCGTCGATACGACGCCGCCCGTGGTCCGCCTCGAGGCCCCTGCACAGGCGGTCACATCCTCCTTCCCAATCCGCTGGACCGGATCCGATGCCGGATCCGGCATCGCGGGATATGAGATCCAAGTCGACGACGGGCCTTTCCAGACCGTGGGGTTCGCCACGAACCTGACCCTCGTCCTCGCCGATGGCCTCCATACTTTCGCCGTTCGGGCGACCGATCTCGCGGGCAACGCGGAGACGCAGACGCGGTCCGTCTCCGTCGACACGAACCTGTTCGGCGTCTTCGGACCCTTTGCGGGACTCCCGCTCTTCCTTCTCCTCAACGCGTTGGCCATTGCGGTCACGGTCCTTGTGCTCCGGCGACGGCGCAAGGGGAAACGGACGTTGAAGGACACTAGGTCCGCACCGATGCCGACCGATCCAAAATAAACCGAAAATTCGGTTTTCGTCGCGACCTATGCCACATTAGGCAAACCACTCCCTTCTGGAACGGAATCATCGCTCGTGGAGGGGGGCGTGGCATAACCGTTCTTGGCGACTCGAAAGGCCCAGCTTTCTGCTCGGATCAGGGCGCGCTCCAAAGGGAGAGTGTGCCGGTGGAAGCTCGCGTTCGCCCCTTCCGTTTTACCTTCCCCACATCTGCCTTCTGTCGAGGACGGGATCCCATACGAATCCGATTAGTTTCGGCCGCGATTTATCGAGAGCATTCCCGAACCCGATCCTTGGACCTTGTCCTCGTTGATTACTCCAGGCTAGCGGCAGGTTCTCATGCCGCGCCTAGAACATAGTCCGGGGAATAGACAGACGTTCCGAACCGGATTGTAAGTGGGTCCGTCCGGATTTGAACCGGAGTCGCCAGCACCCCAAGCTGGTAGGATTTCCTGTGGGCCGGCAGACGCGAGGTCCCCGAGCCCAAACCAAGCTACCCCACGGACCCGCGGACGACTCGAATCGCCTCGCCGCTAATAATCTATTCCCGCGGCTCAGTCCTCGCGGACCCACATGACCGCGCCGATGATGAGGAAAAGGAATCCCACTCCGCACAGCAAGGGAGTGAGCAAGAAACCCGCGATGACGAGGATGACGCCGACCAGGAGAAGCGCGCTGCGATTCTCCATCACCAGGCGCACCGCGTTCGGCCCATCTGAAAGTTCGCTTGCCTCGGCTGCTCGACTCGAGCTCAGCCGAACGGGAGGACTTCGTCGATGAGTTCCGCGTGGGACAGGATCATTCGGCGGCAGCAGTAGCGCTTGAGCCCGAGGGCGTCGAGGACTTGGGCCGGGTTCTCTCCCTGGCGGGTCTTCTCGACGAAGGCGGGGAAGGCGCTTCCGACGACTTTGCCACACGTGAAACAGCGGACGGGGATGATCATGCGTTCACCGGTACGACTTCTGGCGCTTCTTGCGTGCCCCGCGCCCGAGGGGCTTCTTCGGCAGCTTCCGGCGGGTGTCCGGGACGATCAACGTCCGGTCGTACTCCCGGAACACGGTCTCGAGCTCTTTGTCGTTCAGGTACTGGACGAGCCCGCGGGCGATCGCGGTCCGGACGGCGTCCGCCTGGCCCATCACCCCGCCTCCTTGGACGTTGACGTCGATGTCGATCGCGTCGACCTTCCGTCCTGCGAGTTTCAGCGGCTCGAGGATCTTGAGGCGTCCGAGCTCGAATTGATACATCTCGACCGGGACGCTGTTGATCCGCACGATCCCGCGGCCTTTCGTGAGGGTCGCCCTCGCCACCGCCGTCTTCCGCTTCCCACTGGCGACGATGGCCTTCACGCGGATCCCCCGAATTTGGAGCCGAGGAGGGTCGCGATCTCTCCGAGGCTCATGTACGGTCCCTGAGGCGGCCGCTTCGCGACCTCGATCGTCTCGAGAGGCTTCTCCTTGAACTCGTCGGGGACGGACAGGTAGACGCGGAGGCGCTTCAGGGCGGTCCGACCCCGAGGCTGCTGGTAGGGCATCATCCGTGAGATCGTGCGACGGAGGATCATGTCCGGCCGCCGCGGGTAGTTCGGCCCGATGCCACGCATTCGGCTTGCGGTGCTCCCGCGCTGGTGCCTCGTCCGATACTCTTCGAACACGACGCGCCGCCGGCCGGTCACGATGGCCTTCTCCGCGTTGACGACCACGATTTCCTCGCCGTTCAGGAGGCGCTTCGCCAGGACGGAGGCCAGGCGGCCCACCACGTGCCCGGTCGCATCGATCACCGGCATGCTCATCCCATGATCCGGACGCCGGATCCTTTCGGATTCTGGACCGCGAGTTCGAGGAGGGTGACGGCCTTGCCGCCGGCGGCCTCGATCTTCTTCCGGGCGGCCCCGGATGCTCGGAAAGCGGCCACGGTGATCGGAGTCGTGATGACGCCCGTGGCCAAGACGACGCCCGGGACGACGATCTGGTCGCCCTTCGTGGCGTAGCGGCTCAGACGGGACAGGTTCACCTCGGACCAATTCTTCCGGGAACGCTCGAGGCGGTCCGCGACGTCCCTCCAGACCTTGGCGCCTGCCTCCCGCGACACGTCGCGGAGCTCGGCCACGACGCGCTGGAGGTGAGGGCTCGTCTTGGAGGTCTTGGCCATGAAAAGGGCCTCGGTGACCGTGGCCAAAGACCTGACCGACTTAAACATTTGGGTGCGCGCCTCCAGGTGCGCGGCCTTCGGCAGAGGATTCCGAAAACCCAAAGAGCCGCCGCGTCTTGGTGGGAACGTGGAGGGCTCGGCCGGGCCGTCGTCGTCCTCAGCGGCCCCGTTGGAGCCGCCGGCCCACAAAAGTACTAATATCAGGCCTTACAGAATAATAGTCGAACGGTGGCCCTCCTCCGTTCGGTGAGCGCGTGATTCGTTTTGGGCCTTCCGGCATCCCCCTGTCTTGCAAGGGGCGGACGCTGCGGGACGGGATCGAGGACATCCACAACCTCGGACTGACCGCGATGGAGGTCCAACTCGTCCGCGTGAACCTCAATGAGCGGTACGCGGGCGAAGACGACGTCGGGCGGACCCCGCGGGAGATCCCCGGGGAGCTCATCGTCCAGATCGGCCGCAAGGAGGATCGCAAGGAGGTCCTGACGTCCGCCCTCGACGAGAAGATCGAGAAGGGGGACGTCCTGTACAGCCTCGCCTCCGGGATCGCGGGGGACTACCACGAACTTGAGGACCTCGGCACCCTCGCGCGGGAACTGGACATCGAGCTGACGCTCCACACGCCGTACTACATGGACCTCGCCGACGCGGACGGCCTCGCGCAGAAGAGCGTGGCGAGCGTCATCTGGGGCGGCATGCTCGCGGAGGCGATGGGCGCGCCGATGGTGATCACCCACCTCGGCATGTTCGGCGAGCTGGACCCGAAGGAGGCCCTCAACCGGATCGCGAAGAACCTCCGGACGGTCCGGGACGCCTACAAGAAGGCGAAGATCCGCTCCCGCCTCGGGATCGAGGCGAGCGGCCGCACCGAGGTCGTCGGGAGCCTGGACGAGATCCTGAGCCTGGTCAAGAACGCGAAAGGCGTCCTCCCCGTCCTCAATTTCGCCCACGTGCATGCCCGCGGGTTCGGCCTGTTCAAGCGACCGGAAGACTTCGACGACGTCCTCTCGAAGATCGAGAAGGTCTCCGACGGGGGCCACGTCCACGCGCACTTCAGCGGCGTCGAGCATGCGGACGGGAACGAGCTGCGGTACACGCCGATCAAGAAGGGCGACCTCCGATTCGAGCCGCTCGCAGAAGCCCTCTTGGACGACGACTACGACCTCACGATCGTTTCCTCGTCGCCTCTCCTGGAGCACGACGCGATGTACATGAAGGTCATCTTGGAGAGGGTGCTCGCGAAGCGCCTGA
>VBLT01000151.1 GCA_005878615.1 Methanobacteriota archaeon | reverse complement strand
TCGGCACCGGGCCACGATCTCGATTCGGTCCGGGCCGTGGACGACGGAGACGACCTCGGCATGTTCGTACAACCAGTTCAGTTTCGACGGGGCCTCGGCGTCCTCGGGGAGGACCAGGTGAAGTTCGAGGGGGAAGGCGAAGGTCCTCTCGATGACCTCCCGGAGCTCGGAAAGGCCATGGCCTCCTCGAACGGAAAGGGAGAGAGGCGGTCGGTGGAATTCCGATTCGGCGAGGATCTCCGCCCGAGCCGCGATCGCCTCGGGCGACCGCAGATCGGCCTTCGTCAGAATCGGAATCACGGAATCCGAGGGAACGTTGGGGAAGAGGGTCCGGGCCGCGAGCCGGATCTTCCGGCGAATCTCGGAATCCGGGTCTGTCGCGTCGAGGAGCAGCAGGACCAGGTCCGCGTGGAGGATCTCCTCGAGCGTCGCTTGAAACGCCTCCGCCATCCAGAACGGGACGCCATCGACGAAGCCGATCGTGTCGGTGAGGAGGATCCGCTTGCGCGTTCCGGTGAGGCTCCGCGTGGCCGTCGACAACGTCGAGAACATCCGGTCCTCGACCAGGAGGTGCTCGTCCGCGAGCGCATTCAGAAGGGACGTCTTGCCGGCGTTCGCATAACCGGCGAGGGCGACCAGGTGGTAGCCGCGTTCCTTCCGCAACGTGCGGCGCGCCTCCCGCCCGCGGCGGATCGACTCGAGCTCGTCGCGGATCCTCTTGATCCGGCGTTTCACGGTCTCGAGGTACGCATCGACCCGCTGTTCGCCGCCCGCCATGAACCCGGGTCGCTCTCCGATGTCCGCCTCGTGGATCCATTCGCGGAGGAGCGGGACCTCGTATTGCAGGAGCGCGAGCTCGACTTGCAACTTCCCTTCGCGGCTCGAGGCGCGCTGCGCGAAGAGTTCGAGCAGGACCCGTAAGCGGTCATAGCATTCCACGTGCAACTCCCGTTCGAGCAGGTGATGCATCGTCGGCCGAAGCTCGCCGTTGAAGACCACGACGTCGACGGGGTCCGCGGCGAGGCGGTCCCGAATCTCGTCCAATTTGCCGCGGCCCACGAACGTCCTCGGATCGGGTCGTGGCCGCCGTTGCACGAGGGTCGCCCGGACCCGATGGCCCGCGGAGGCCAGCAGGGCCGAGATCTCGGCCACGTCCGGATCGAGGGAGACGAGGAGGACGTCCAACGGAGCGGCCCAGGACCCGGGTCGACCATAAGCGTTTCCACCGGAAACGGAGGGGTGGGGGTGTCGGCTGGCGGCTTCGTCGATCGTCCCTACGGTGGCGGGCTACGCGCTCCGAGGTCCCGTCGACGTGGCCCCCTCGTGGGCGAGGACCGATCGGGCGAAAAAAGCCCCTCCGGCGGTGACGGCCCAGAGGAGGATCGGCCAGACGATCAGCTGCTCGGCCCACCCGCGATCGAGGATCGGCACGTAGGTGTGCGTCACGAGGAGGCCGAGGGCGATCAGGGAGACCGTCCCGAGGCCCGCGGACACGTACCGCAAGGGCGGTCGGAGGATTCCGAAGGCCACGATGGCGGACACCGCCCCGAAGATGAACGCCAGGAACGAGAAGAGGGTGTGGACCAGCTCGTCCGCATCGGTCGCCGGGATCAGTCCGAAACCGAGCGCGCCGATCCCCGCCAGGGCGACGGCGATTGCGAGGCCGCGACCTCGGACGCCACGAAAGAGGAACGGGGATGCCGCGAGGAGCGCCAGTCCGAAGAGCGCGATCGACGCGTTGAAGGGGAGTGCCATCGGGCCAAGGCCGAGGTCGCCGAGGAAGTCATGCGAGACGTTGAAGCCGGGGTGGAACGCCTGGGCAATGGTCAGGCCGATCGCGAATTGGCCGGCCCCGAGGGACATCAATAGGCCGGCGCGTTGGAGGTCCGCGGAGGACACGCCCACTGGGGCACGTTCACGGACATAACCTTTGTCCGAAATTTCGCCGCACCGCGAGGACCGTTATCCTTGAATAAGGTTGAACCGATTCGGCCGCGTGCAGATCGGCTGCGGCGTCACCACGAAGGAGATCCGCGGGCGACGGTACCTGTATTTCTGGCATTACGAGGAGCGCGGCGGCCGGCGGGTCCAAGCCTTCCGGTACCTCGGCGCCCTCCGCTCGGAGGCCGCGCGACAGAGGCTCGAGGAGGCCCTCGATGCCTACCTGGAACGCCTGACCGCGGAGCTCCGGCGCCGGCGAGGCGAGATCTTGGCCCGCGCCCTCCCGCCGTAGATGGCAAAGGCCTTAGGCCCCGCGGACCATCGGAACGTCCGATGCAGATTCGCCTGCGTCTCTTCGCGACGTACCGGGAGATCGTCGGATCGCGGGGCCTCACGTGGTCCGCGCGCGACGGCATCACCCTCCGGGAACTCGTCGACGGCATCGTCGCGAAGTACCCGCGGCTCGCGGACCATCGCGGCTCCATGTTGCTCGCGGTGAACGAGGACATCGTTTCCGCCGAGCGCGTCCTGACCGACGGCGACGAGGTCGCGCTCCTGCCTCCCGTCAGCGGGGGCGCGCGATGATCGATGTGCGCCGGGCGCGGATCGACCTGGAGGCCGTCCTCGACAGCGTGCGACGGGACGATGCCGGTGCGATCGTCCTCTTCGTCGGCACGGTGCGCTCGGACGAGGGCATCCGGGCGCTCGACTACGAAGTCTATCGGCCGATGGCGATCAAGAGCCTGACCGCGCTCGCGGAACAGGCGAAGGAAAAGTTCGGGATTGCGGAGATGTCCATCGTCCACCGTCTTGGACGCGTCCCGGTCGGCGGCGATTCCGTCGCGATCGCATGCGCGGGAATCCACCGGGCGGAGACGTTCGCCGCGTGCGAGTGGGCCATGGATGAAGTCAAACGGATCGTGCCGATCTGGAAGACCGAAGTCGAGGGCCGGGCCAAATCGGTCCGAGGCAGTCGCTGATCGGAGGCACTCGCCTCGTCCCGGGGGCCCTGCGGAAAGGTCAGAGGGGCCGCAAAGGCCCCATGCCGCCGCTCTAATCGTCGTGCTTGTCGTGCCCGTTGCCGGAGTGCTCACCATGTTCGCCGTGGTGGCCCCTGCCGTAGTGGTTGCCATTCTCTCCATGGTTGCCGTGCGATCCGTGGCCTCCATGGTGGTCATGGTCATCCGCGTCGCTCCCGTGGTCTGATCCAGGGCCGCCGCCCGTCGTCGTGCCGGTCCCCGGCCCGCAGTTCAGCTCTTGCAGGCCTCGGGAGTGCAGCGCGCATGGGTCCACCGGCGGGTTCGTGGGGGTCGTGCTCGACGTCGTCGGCTCCGCCCTCGGGCGGAGCAGGTACGCGACCAGCGCCACCGCCAACAGGACTGCCAAGGCGATGATCACGATCTTCCTTGCCTTCGTCATGTGTCCGCGTCTCCTACCGTTCGTTCTATCGCTTGGCGGTGGGCGGCGCGAGAAGGATTGTTCGGAGCCGGAGCCGCGAGGCGGTCACCTTGCCCATCCCTTCGCTGCGCGCATCCCGTCCGCACGCAGCCTGCTTGAGCCCCGCGGTTCGTAGATAATGCTTCTCACGTCCGACGTCGCGACTTGACAAAATCCCTCGCCCCGTATGGTCCCGGCTCGCCGAGCGCGAAACGCTTGACAAAGACGCGAGGGAGAAATAGCGCGGGCCCCCATCCGGAGGCGATGGCGAAGATCGTCGACATCGGCCGCAAGCCCGACGTCCGGCGCCGCGCCGTCGCGACCGGCACGATCCTCCTCCGACCGACGACGGTGCGCGCAATCCGCGATGGCGGGATCGAGAAAGGCGACGTGCTCGCCTCCGCGGAGGTCGCCGCCCTCCATGCGATGAAGGGCGTGTGGCAGGTCCTCCCGCACTGCCATCCGATTCCGATCACCGCCGCGACCGTGGCCTTCGAGCTCCGCGCGGACCGCGTGATCGCGACGACGACCGTGGAAGCGACGTACAAGACCGGCGTCGAGATGGAGGCCCTCTATGGCGCGACGGTCGCGCTCCTCACCGTGTGGGACATGGTGAAGCCGCTCGAGAAAGACTCGAAGGGACAATATCCGAGCGCCCGCATCGAGGACGTCCGGGTCGTCGAGAAGGAAAAGTCACAACGGTGATCGTCATCACTTGACGACTTCCACGAGGAGGTT
>VBLT01000150.1 GCA_005878615.1 Methanobacteriota archaeon | reverse complement strand
AACCCGCCCTCACGAAGATGGATTCCGTAGTAATCGCGTGTCAACATCACGCGGTGAATATGCCCCTGCTCCTTGCACACACCGCCCGTCAAGCCACCCGAGTTGAGCCTGGGTGATGGTGCCGTTCTTGCGGCGCTAGAACCTAGGTTCAGCAAGGAGGGCTAAGTCGTAACAAGGTATCTGTAGGGGAACCTGCAGATGGATCACCTCCTAAAGAACGTCATTCAAGGAGGTCTTGGCAAGGTAGAAAGGGCCTCTGCTTCCCGATCGCGAACGTCTAATCCACTCCTTTTTGGAGTCGTCGATCAGACCGAGGTCCGAAGGGCCTCGACGCTAGGCCTCGGCGGACGCCGGCGGGACAACGAGGTCCGTCTGGATCGCGTCCCCCTTTGCGAGAGGCCTCGCGCGCCAAGGCGAATGGACTTGCCCCATCAGCTCCCGCCATTCGGCCGGCATGGGACGGCCCTCCTCGTCGCGCCGGTACCAGTCGACGACCCCTTCGACCATGGTCCGAGGTCCTTTCATGGTGACGAGGATGGCGTTCCGCACGTTGGCGGCCGCCTCCGCGGCGACCCGGTTGGAGAACACGGCCGCATAGGGATTCTTCGACATCCACCAGATGACCAGAAACACCGTCGGGTTCGCGTCTCGCCGCTCGCGCCTCTTTCCCATCCGATCCTCATCCTGCGTCCGCCCGGGGGTGGGCGTTGGCGGTTCAAGCCGATGGCACGGGGAAAGAGCCTTTGTCAACACGGGCTCTTCGCCTTGACAAACGTCGGGATCGTGCGTGAAGCGGATCACTTTCGAGCCGTGACAATGACGCATTCGCAAGGGATCCGGATTCCATTGTGGGTCCGCCACTCCCTCAGATTTTCTCGCGTACGCGCGAGGATCTTGCCCTGGACGTCGGGGTCCTCCTCTCGAATCGAATGCCCGAGGGGAGTGCCTTCGACGAACGTCTCGATGTAGTCGTCCGCGTCCTTGAACGACATCGTGTGGGTCTTTCGGTCCTCCTTCGCTTCGTGGAAGCCCACGGCCTCGAGGAGCTTCATCATTTCGCCGGGACCTCCGAGTTCGAACGGCGTTGGCAGGTAGCCGGTCTCGTCCGGTTCCGCGAACTCGAGCATGGGACCGACGACGGCATGGATCGCGGACGCCCTCTCCGCCGTGCTCCAGATCGCGACCCCGATCCGCCCCTTCGGCGCGAGGACTCGGTACGTCTCACGTGCGACGGCCTCCGGGTTCGTGAAGATCTGGAAGCCGAATCGACTCACTGCCAAGTCGAACGACTCATCGGGGAAATCCATCTTCTCCGCGTCCATCGTCCGGAACTCGACGGATGGGATCCGCCGTTGGGACGCGACGCGGGTCGCCAGCTCCACCATCTGTTCCGACAGGTCGATTCCGACGACCTTCCCATCGGGTCCCACCATCCTCGCGAGGCTCATCGCCGGCTCGCCGGGCCCCGTGGCGATGTCGAGACACCGTTCGCGGACCTTCGGGTCCACGCGCGCGAGGAGGTCGAAGCCGTACGGCTCCAGATTCCGGAGCATCTTCACGTACCGTCCGGCCGCCTCGTTCCACGTGGTCCGGGTGTATTCCCGGTAGGAATCCTCCGAGTACGTCCACGGCGTCGTCTCGCCCCCCTGAGGCCATCAGCGTCTCGGTATTTATTCCTCGGAGACGAAGGGCTAGAGCCAGCCCTTCCGGCGCATCCACACGGCGAGGACGACGGTTGGGATGGCCATCAAGGCAAGGGCGACGTAGAGTCCTTCGGGCCGATTGAAACCGTAGAACGTCACGTTCATCCCGAACGCGCTCGAGACGATCGCGATCGGCAGGGTGATCGTGAAGATCACGGTGAGCACCTTGATCACCTCGTTCATCTGGTTCGAGGCCAAGGTCGCCTGGACCTCCATGAGGCTCGCCACGGTCTCGCGGTTCGCATCGAGGGTGTCGAGGGCGCTGATCGTGTGTTCCTGGACGTCCCTCAGGTAGGTTCGCGTTTCGTTTCGGAAGACCGGAATCTCCAGTCGGCCCAGGACCGCGAACATTTCGCGCTGCGGGCGCAACGCATTGCGAACGCGCACGAGGTCCGAACGGAGCGAATGGAGCCGCGAGATACCCTGCCCACTCGGTTGCTCGATGATGTCCTCCTCGAGTTGGTCGACGATCGATTGGAACCGGTCCAGCTGCGGGAAATAGGAGTCGACGATCGCATCGAGGATCGTGTACGCGAGGAAGTCCGTGCCGGATTTCACCATCTTCGGATTCTTCTTTCGGAGGCGGATCCGCACGTCCTCCAATTGCGCGAATCCCTGGTCGTGGACCGTGATCAGGAACTTCTTGGTGACGAACAAGGAGAGTGGATCGGTGTCGATCTCCTCCGTCCATGTGATCGCCCGCGCGATGATGAACACGACGTCATCGTAAACGTCCACTTTCGGCGCCATCGCCTGGTTCCGGGCGTCGTCGAGGGCGAGCGGGTGGGCACCGAAGAGAGTCTCTAGTTCCCCCGCCGTCCGGTCATCGAGCCCGACGACGTTCACCCAGGTGACCGCATACTTCTCGACGAGATCGCGGCAGCGACCGATTGTCACGTCCTTCTCTTCGAGGAATTCGGTCGGCGTGTAGGCGATCACGTCGACGCGGGCCATGGCCGCGGCGAACCCGTCCGGGTCCCTTTAACCCTTGTGCGGTGCCGCGAATCCGGAAACTCCAAGTGCCCGCCGCACGTTGCGGACCGGGGCGCGCGAATGAAGGTCGTACCACGCAAGAAGGCGAAGGCGCTCAAGGGGGACCGGAGCCTTTCCTATCAGCTCATCACGCCGGCGAACGCCGGCTCGCGCAAGTTCATCATCACCGTGGTCGACATCCGGCCGGGAGGGAGCACGCGCCTGCACGAACATCGCACGGTCGAATCGATGTATTACATCCTCGAGGGCCGCGGAGAGGTCCTTTCCGGGAACGACAAGAAAGTCCTCGGCCCCGACACCGCGGTGTACTTTCCCGCGGGCTCGACCCACGGCATCCGCAACGTCGGTCGAACGAGGCTGCGGTACCTTTCGTGCCACGCGCCGCCGTACGAGATCGAAGAACTGTACCGGAGCTTCCGGGAACACGAAAGCCTCGTGGTGACGGGAGGCTGAGGCGGAGGACGTACTTGGCCAAAGCTTAAGCGTGGCCATCGAGTCCCAAATTTTCGTGCGAGTCATCGCGGTCGTTTTCGGAATCCTCATCGCGCTCGCCGGCTCGGTGTGGGCCCTCCAGGGCGCCGGACTGATCTTGGGGTCCTTCATGTCGAACGATCCGTTGTGGATCTGGATCGGGACGGGCACCGTCCTCGTCGGATTGGCGCTTCTGGTCTTCGGACTCCGCTCCCGTCCGGCGCAGAGTGCCTAGATCGGTTTCTCTCATCCGACGAGCAATGTGATCGAGTCGTAGCCGGAGGAGCCATTCGGGAACGGCGGGGCGGGATTCGAATCTTCCGATCCGCCCGTCCCGTCGACTGCGCGGGCGACGATCCGAAACGACCCGCTCCGTCTCGGCGTCCAATCGTAGGTCCAGAGGACCCAGGTCAGGTTCGACGGGGCCGGATTCAGGGTCGCCGCGTTCCAGGTCGAACCGCCATCCGTGCTCACTTCGACCAAAGAGATCCCGCGGTCCCCCGCGAAGGCGACGCCGCCAAGATGGACCAGCCCGTTCACGACCGTGCCGTCCGAGGGCGTCGCGATGATGGCCGTCGTGTGAATCTGTCCCTGGTTCGTCCAGCCTTTCTGCTGCCAGAAACCGCGGTATTCGCCTTTTACGGCCTCGATCTTGGTGAGCCATTTGGCGTGGAACATCCCGTACAAACCGGGGACGATGATGCGGGCGGGAAACCCGTGTGTGGTCGCGAGGGGCGCGTCGTTCATCAGGACCGCGACGATCGTGTTCGGGTTCAGGGCGCGATCCCGCGGAATCGCCGCGGTGTATCCGTCGGCGCACGTGAAGACGATCCATATATCGGCGGCAGGATCGAGGCCCGCGGACTGGAGGAGAGCGGCGAGGCGCACCCCTTGCCAGCGTGCGTTGCTGATCAGGTTGCCGCCGACTTCGTTGCTCACGCATTCGAGCGTGACGATCTCGTCGGCATGGTCGGGATCCGACGAATTGGATCGAGCGAGCAGTTGAGGATAGTCGTACGTCGCAGGGGTCGCCACGAGGCCCTCGATCGAGAGCCGCCATGAACCCTCATCGACGGCCGGATCGATCACGTTCTTCGTCACGACGTAGAATTCCGAGGCTGGCGTCCGTTCCTTCAGGAACATCTCGCCGATCGACGCGAAGACGAGGCGGCCTTTCTTCACCGCAAGGCTTGCGAGCCCGTAGATGGCGAGGACCGCGAGGACGATCGCGCCGACGCTCCCGACGAGGAACTGGCGGCGGCTCAGGCTGAATCCCTCCGGATATCGC
>VBLT01000051.1 GCA_005878615.1 Methanobacteriota archaeon | reverse complement strand
GGCATACCCGATGTCGCATCGCACGCCGATGCATCCTTGGTACCACATCTTGTAGACGCCGCCCTCGTAGAGGACGCTGGGCGAGTCGACCCAATCGGCCTCCCACCCGGACCCCGGGCCGAGGATCGGATTGAGCGAATGCTTCACCCAGGGCGACGGCGCGACCGTCGCGAGCCTCAGTTGTCCCGGGGAAGACGAGGCGTCCAACCCGTAAAGGGTTCCGCCCTCGAAGTCCGCCGCGGTGGTCCACGTGACCGTCAACGCCGCAAGAGCGCCGACGGAACAAAGGCTGGCCAGCAAGGCACACGCGATGGTCGCCGTCCCGATCGTCCCCACGGCGCGCCGCAAAACGGTCCCCCTGTGAGAGAGGCACCCGACGGGAAAAGAACCTTTCGAGCCGCGACCGACCCTTTCCAGTCCAAGCCCGCAACCCCCGAGTCGGCCCTCGGTCGTTGGCGCGGGGACGGAATCTTTATTGAAGGACGGGTTCTCGTCGGATGCCATGGCCCCGACGCTGATCGGGATTATCGGAGGCTCCGCCCTCGGCGACGCCTTCGAGCTGGAAGAGGAGCAGGCGAAGTTCCTCATGACCCCGCACGGGGCCCCGAGCGATCCTCCGCGGGTGGGTCGCCACGCCGGCGTACCGGTGGCCTTCCTGGCCCGACATGGCAAGGACCATCGGATCCCGCCGCACAAACTGAACCACCGTGCGAACCTTTGGGCGCTCAAGGAAATCGGGACGAGCCACATCATCGGGACCTCGTCGACCGGATCCCTCAAGAAGACGATCCATCCCGGAACCTTCGTCGTCCCGGACGACTTCGTCGCCTTCTGGAACATCCCGACCTTTTTCGACGACCGCGTCGTCCATTCGACTCCCTCCCTCGATGCGACCTTGCGGCGGGCCCTCGTCGGGGCGGCGAAGGAATCCGGCGCCTCCGTCAAGGACGGAGGGGCATACGTGCAGACGACCGGTCCGCGTCTCGAGACGCGCGCCGAGATCGCGTTCTTCAAGAAAGTCGGCGACGTCGTCGGGATGACGATGGCCTCCGAGGCGACCCTCGCATGCGAACTCGGGATTCCCTACGCCTCGCTCTGCACCGTCGACAACTTCGCCCACGGCATCGTCGACGAACCCCTGACGTTCGAAGCGATCCGCAAGACGCAGCGCGAGAACGCCGCGCTCACCCGGACCGTCGTCGCCAAGGCGCTGGGGCTCCTTCGATGAGCACCCTGATCAAGGACGTGGACGTCGACGGCCGGGCGACCCATCTCTACATCGAAGGGAACCGAATCGCGGAGATCGGGAAACGCCGCGAGGCGGACACGGTCCTGGACGGCCGTGGCAAGATCGCGCTCCCCGGGTTCGTGAACCTGCACACGCATGCCGCGATGACCCTGTTCCGAGGCTACGCGGACGACCTCGACCTGTCGACGTGGCTGGAGGCGCGGATCTGGCCGGCGGAGGCGAAGCTCTCGCCGGAGGACGTCTACTGGGGGACGAAACTCGCGTGCCTCGAGATGATCAAGTCGGGGACGACGACCTTCAACGACATGTACTTCCACATGGACGAAGCCGCGAAGGCGGTCAAGGACATGGGGCTCCGGGCCTTCCTCTCGGAGGGCATCGTGGATCTCAACGATCCGGGTCGAGCCGCCAAGCAATTCCGCGCCGCGGAGGAGACGAACCGCAAGATCGAGCGCCTGAAGACGGATCGCATCCGACCGGCCTTCGGGCCCCACGCGATCTACACGGTCTCGAAGGACTCGCTCCTCCGGATCCGGGAACTCGCGGACAAGGAGGAATCGCTGGTCCACATCCATCTGTCGGAGACGAAGCGCGAGGTCGACGAGTGCCTCGCGAAGACCGGAATGCGGCCCGCGAAATACCTCGAGAGCATCGGATTCCTCGGGGACGACGTGATCGCGGCCCACGGGTGCTGGCTCGATCCTTCCGAGATCGAGGTGCTGGCCCGCGCCGGCGCCAAGGTCGCCCACTGTCCCATCTCCAACATGAAACTGTCCGCCGGCGCGGCGATGCCATATCGGGCCTTGAGAGAAGCCGGCGTCGTGATGGGGCTCGGGACCGACGGAGCCGCGAGCAACAACAGCCTCGACATGTTCGAGACGATGAAGGTGGCCGCGCTCCTGCAGAAGTTCGCCCACGGCGACCCGAAGACGCTACCCGCCATGGAGGCGTTCGAACTCGCAACACGGGGAGGCGCGCGGGCCCTCGGGATCGACGCCGGGACGATCCGGGTGGGCAACCTCGCGGACCTTATCCTGGTCGATCCGAGGCGGCCGGAGTTGACTCCGCGCCACAATGACGTGAGCAATTGGGTCTATTCCGCGCACGGTGGCGTCGTCGACACCACGATCTGCGACGGCGTCGTCCTGATGCGGGATGGCCATGTGAAGGGGGAGACGGACATCCTCGAGCGCGCGGGCGATGCGGCGCGAGACCTCGTCCGGAGGGCCTGATGGCCCTCGAACACCTGAGGGCGAGCCTCAAGGACACCGTGGTCGTGCGCTTCGGGGACTACGACTACTTCGTCCATCCGATCACGGACGGCATCCCCCTCGGCCGGCCGGAGGTCTTGGACGAGGTCCTCACAGAATTCGCTCGGATCGGGGACTGGAGCCACTGCGACAAGATCGTGACCGCGGAATCGATGGGGTTCCCGCTGGCCGCGGGCCTCTCCCTCCGGGTACGGAAGCCTTACGTGTTCATCCGGAAACGGCGGTACGGGCTCCCGGGCGAGGTGTCCCTCAAGCAGGCGACCGGGTACGCGAAGACGGACATGTTCATCAACAACGTCCATCGGGGCGATCGGGTCGTCTTCGTCGACGATGTGATCTCGACCGGCGGCACCCTGCTGGCGATCGCGGAGGCGCTCGGGGGAATCGGGGCCGAGATCGTCGACATCCTGATCGTCTTCGAGAAGACCCGCACGAAGGCCGCGATGGAGAAGCAGGTCGGAGCGAAGATCAAGACGCTCCTGAAGGTCGACGTGGTGAAGGGCAAGGTCGTTGAGCGAGCCTAGCCCCCCTGGCCTGGATGGGCGGCCCAACATGTTGAGCGTCGATGAACTTCGGCGTCCGAGCCATAGGTCAATTTCAGGTCGGCTTGCCGCAACGGAATCAGGGTCGAGTTCCGCTTCAGGCGGAATGCTTGGCTCGCGTGCGACGTCCCTCGTCTTCCGTGATAATGACGCTCAGGTGAATGAGATCCCCTTGCGGGTCGCGGTCGTACCGAACGCTACGCCCGTCCGATAGAATCTTGTGGTACTGGATTCGCACGGTCCCAATTTCGCGATTGCGCCGGAGCCTATGAAACGCGACCACGTGGTTCTCGGATGCGATAGATGATAACAGAGTTCCTCCGGGGACTCCGAGGTTCTCCCGCAACCGACGGTCGGATTCGCCGGGAGGCTCTACTGCTTCATCAGGTCGAGCCCGTTCCAATCTCCGCCGAAGTCCTTCACTTGGCCCGTGGCCAATTGGAACCGGGCACGCAGCTTCCCGTTCTCGAAGAATATGTACGCGTTTCGCAGGCAAGAGGTGTACAGATTCTTCCTCTTCCCCTTCTGGGTGAGGATCCGCTCGACGCACTGGATGAGGCCGACCTCTTCCAGGATCCGAATCTTGCGGTAACATGCCGCGATCGGGATGCCATATCGCTGGCTGATTTCCTGGGCACTGATCTTCCGCTTGTATGTGGCGAGGAGAATCTTCGCGCTGTATTCATCCGTAAGAAGTTGGGACGCTTCCAGCGGTGAAAGCAATCTCGACGAGTCCGCAAATCCGTCGTCGCTTGGGTTCAGGTCATCCTCCACGTGGAACACCCCGGCACCGTGTGCCCCGTCGATGAAGTTGCAGGATATTTAAGCTATCGCGCATGATTATCAGACAAAGTACCCGTTTGGCGCAATGATTATCACGCGTGCGGAATCCGCGCGCGTGCGCGACCTCAATGCTCGATGGCCGAATTGAGCTCGATCCACTTTCCGTTGATTTCCTTCTCGACATCGAACTCGAACTTGACCTTGAAGATCCCATCCTGGTACACCAATTCGGCGGATTTCAGGAGGGATCGGTACAGCTTCATCGTCTTCCCCTTCGGCGTCGTCACGATCTCGGCGACATTGAGGAAACCCGCTTCCTCCAGCTCGTGGATCTTCCGATAACACGCTGCGATCGGGATGTCATATTTGTCGCTGATCTCTTGGACGGACCGAGACGTGTTCTGCGTTGCGACCAAAATGCGCTCCGCGTACTCGTCCGTGAGCAATCGCGAGACGTCCTTTTCTCGCATTGGTCTTGATTCAGTCGTGGATAGTAATCCGGTTATCGTTCCGGTTCTCGGATTTGATACTCGCGGATCGGGAGGGAGAATGAGGATTTCACCGACCCAATGCGCCTCACACGATCGGCCGCAAGACCGCCCTCGGGAACCCTCCGGACAAGTCCCATGAGAGGTTGAAAAGCTCCGTGTACGGCTTCTGTCCGTAGAGGACGACGGAGCCGTTCACGCTGTCGATCCGGAAGACGGCGTACGCGAGGTTCTCGAGCTTCGCGGCCGACGCGCTCTCCGGCGTCACGAACCCCACGAACACGTCGTTGGCCCGGCGAACCGAGGCGAAGACGCCGGACATGCCTTCGATGACCTTTTCGCCGTACACGGACTCCAACGTATCGAAGGCCATGAGGGCGAGGAAGGGGCGTTCGCCCTTCGGCAGCTGGAACTCCACGTTGGACCACTTCAGGTCCGACTCCACGTTGGTCCCCTCCATGTGGAGGACGGTGCGCGAGACCTCGGCGGAACCCAGTGTAGCGGCCTCGAACACCCGCACGTTCGCGTCGAACGCTCCCGGCGGCAGGTGGGGGCTCACCACCTCCCGCAGGAACTCCGCGCTCCCCTTCCGGGGCGGGACGTGGGCGACCCCGCGGCCTTGGCTCACGAAGTTGCAGATCATCGCGGTCCGCAACCAGTCGACGTAGTCCGCGGGGACCGCGTTCGAGATCTCGAAAGCGACGACACGGCCGCGGCTCAGTCCGCCGGCGATCCGGTCGAGCGGCTCGAGGCCCATACTCACGGCGTCCTTCGAGAGGTCCTTCACCGGCTTCCACAGTTGCGGCTTCGCGTGCCGGATGTCCTCGCGGATGTCGAAGGCGGTCAATCGCCCGCCGTCGAGCGTGTACAGGTATCGGTGGTGCTGGACCTGCTGCCCCCGCAGCTTTTCGATCGTCAGCACCCGGAGCCGGCGCCCCTGGTACTCCGACGACGCGAGGCTCACGACGCCGTCGCCGAGGTAGTCCAGCCGCGTCTCGCCGCTGCTCTCGAGGACGTACAGGACGTTCTGCTTGCTCCCTTCGACCATGTCCTTCTGCAGGACCGTGATCAATCGCGCGGCCGAGATGCCGTAGTGCTCTCCCAGCGCATCGATAGAATCGATGAGGATGAGCGACCGCTCCGGGAGCCGCCCATCCACGAACTCGTACGCGGCCTCGAGTTCCGGGAGGTCGAACCCCAGCGTGACTTCGAGGAAGTTGCCCTTCACCTCGCCGCTGCCGATCGTCTCCGTTTCCTCGTCGTCGCCCTCCTTCCCTTCCATCAGCTTCCCCTCCAGTTGGTCGAGGGCGTTGCGGGTGACCTTCGAGTCGGGCCGGCCCCTCAGGCCGGTCTGCAATCCCGCGGGCTTGAGGCGTTCCTTCAACCAGATGAACTGTCGGAACAGGGATTCGTCGGAGACGCGGGAGCTGAGGTAGTGGGAGGCGCTGACCTCGCCAAGCTCCTCGGTCAATTGGAGGGCGAACGTCGTCTTCCCCGTGCCGGCGGGACCCTTGACGATGAGGGAATGGCCTCCCGCCGCGTTGAAGAACTCGACGACCTCGCGAGGGATACGGCCGGCCGGTGGCATCGTGGAACCGGCTCGACACTGAAACGCCCGCTATACATACGTTTCCGTCCCGATGTCAGGGCCGAGCTTCATCGCCCGGTCCCGGCGGTTTCTCCCGAATCCGTTGGAACCGCAGCGCGTCCGCGTGCATGGAGAGATTGTTGAACATCACGTAGGCGTCGTCGTATTCGTCGCAGACCTCCCTCAATCGGAGCAGGTCGGCGTCGGTGTATGTGTACCGGTACATCGACGGGCCGGGAGGACTTCCGTGGAGGCGAAAGTAAGCGAGGCCGTACGTCGCGGGCTCTTTGTCGAACGGATCGACGACGTGGACGAGGCCGAGCTCCTCGCAGATCCGCTCGACCAGATGCGTGGCCCACGGACCCCGGAGCTCGAGCCCTTTCACGGCGTCCGTCCGGATCGATTCGAAGAAACGGAACAGATTGTTCCGATTGTCCTCGGACGGGCCGAAGGATGTGGGCGTCTGGAACACAATGACGTGGGCCCGGAGGACCTCCGCGACCGCGCGGGTCGCGTCCCACCCTTCCCGCACCGCTGCGGTGTCTTGGAAGTTGCCGTACGCCGCCCGGTCTCCCGCGGGGATCTCGCGGCCGGCGCGTCGGTATGTGGGAGACGAGGCCTCGTGCGTGATGAACTGAGAGGCCTTCACGGCGAACCGGAAATCCGGAGGCGCAAGGGTCCGCCAACGCCGGGCGCGCGGCAGGGCGACCGGTCGATAAAAGGTGTCCTGGATCTCGACCGCGGCGAGCTTCCCGAACGCCTCGGCCTGGCGGCGACCGAACCCGCAGGTGCCGGTCCAGATCACGAGCCGCCGAACCGCGACAAACTATAAAGACGGACCCGGGACATCGCGAGTCCGCTTGAGGAATCAGGAGATCGCGGACCGGTTCAACGAGATCGCGGACATGCTCGACATCCTCGGGGAGGACGCGTTCCGCATCATCTCGTACCGTCGCGCGGCGCGTCAGTTGGAGGCCCTCACGGAAGACGTCGAGGACCTCGTCCGAAAGGGTCGTGTGGCCTCGATCCCGGGCATCGGGCAGGCGCTGGGGGAGAAGATCGAGGAGTACGTGACAACGGGCAAGATCCGATATCACGAGGAGCTGAAAGCCCGCTTCCCTCCGGGCGTGCTCGACATGCTGCGGGTCCGCGGGATCGGCCCGAAGAAGGTCAAGCAACTGTGGCAGGAGCTGGGGATCACGGACATCGAGACGCTGCGAAAAGCCGCGCAGACCCATCGCCTCAGCAAGCTGAAAGGATTCGGCGAGAAGACGGAAGAGAAGATCCTGCGGAGCATCGAGCTGATGAAGGAGGGGGAGTCGCTTTTTCTCCTCGCACCGGCCCACGCGATCGCCGAGGCCGTCCTCGCGCACCTTCGGAAATCCGCACCGGTCGGGCAGCTCGCGGCCGGCGGAAGCCTCCGTCGCATGAAGGAGATCGTCCACGACATCGACATCTTGGCGACCTCGAAGGACCCCGGGGCGGTTGCGCAAGCCTTCACGACGATGCCGGGGGTCCGGGAGGTCCTCGCTTCGGGCGAGTCGAAGTCCGTCGTGCTGCTCGCGGCCGATGAGCGCTTCGTCCAGGTCGATCTCCGAATCGTGGAACCGGGTAGCTGGGGCGCCGCCCTCCAGTACGACACCGGTTCGAAGGATCACAACATCCACCTGCGCACGATGGCGCAGAAGCGCGGCCTGACCTTGAACGAGTACGGCATCTTCCGGGACGAAAAGAAGATCGCCGGCGAGACCGAGGAAGACGTGTACCGGACCCTGGGACTCCGGTGGATCCCGCCCGAGATGCGGGAGGACCAGGGGGAGATCGAGCTCGCGGCGGAAGGGGAACTCCCGCGGCTCGTCGAGGACAAGAACATCCACGGCGAGTTCCACGTCCACACGAACGCGACGGACGGCGTCGATCCGGTCGAGGCGATGGTCGATCGGGCGCAGGAACTCGGGTATGCCTACGTCGGGATCTCGGACCACTCCGTCTCGTCCACGGTGGCCTTCGGGCTGAGCGCGGAGCAGGCCCTCGCCCGGCGCGACGTGTTCCGAGCGATGAACCGGGAGCGGAAGGGCTTCACGGTCCTCTTCGGGACCGAATGCGACATCCTCGATGGCGGGGAGATGGATTACCCGGACGAGGTCCTGAAGGAGTTCGACTTCGTCATCGGGGCGGTCCATTCCCGGTTCACGTTGCCGATCCAGGACATGACCGCGCGCATCGTCGCGGCGATCCGGAATCCCTACGTGAACATCCTCGCCCATCCGACGACGAGGAAGATCGGCCAACGGGACCCGATCCAGGTGGACCTGGACGACGTGTACGCCGCCTGCGCCTCGACGGGGACCGCGATCGAGATCGACGCCTACCCGGACCGGATGGACCTCAACGGGACGCAGGCGCGGGCCGCCCACAACGCCGGGTGCGTGATCGCCGTCGACACGGACAGCCATGCCAAGGGTCAGCTCACCTGGATGCACTTCGGCGTCGGCACGGCCCGGCGGGCGTGGCTCACCGCGGCCGACGTCCTGAACGCGTGGCCCCTCGAGAAGGTCCGGGACTTCTTGCATTGAGCCGGCCGCTGCGCGGCACCCGGGCCCGGTCCTCCCGGACCAATTCGGCAACTTTCTGGAGGTCCTTGGTGAGGGCCGAGTCCAGGCGCCGGTTGTACAGGACGGCCGCGGGGTGATAGGTCGGAAGGAGCCGGATTCCCTCGAAGGCGATCAGTGTCCCGCGGGCATCGGCGAAACGAGGGCGGGGGCCGACGAGCCCGTGGAGGGCGTGGGCCCCGAGGGTGACGAGGAGTTTCGGTTGAATCGCACGGAGTTCGGCAAGGAGGTACGGCCGGCAGGCCTGCACCTCGTCCGCCTTGGGCGGGCGGTTCGCGGGCGGCCGACACTTGACGACGTTGGTGATGTAGACGTCCGGCCGCGACAGCCCGGCGGCCGCGAGAGACCGATCGAGGACCTTACCGGCCGCTCCGACGAACGGACGCCCGGTCCGGTCCTCCTGCCGCCCAGGAGCCTCCCCGATCAAGACGATGTCGGCATCCGGGGGTCCCTCGCCCGGGACCGCGAGGGTCCGACCGAGGTGGAGGCGGCATCGGACGCAGGCGCGGACGGCCGTCGCGGTCTCCTCGAGGGGGGGCGTCCAACCTTCGAGTCCGCCCATGGTCCCAGATCGCCGCGGGCCCTCAAATCCTTCGCGGGGCCTACTCCTTCCGTTCCGCGGCGAGATTCGTGAGGGCCTTGATCTTCGGCTGGACCCGTTCGATCTTGACTTCCAGCTTGGCGCGCAATCGCTCGAACTTCCGCTCCGCCTTCAGGCGGTCCACCGTCGCGCCTTTCATCGCCTGCTGGGCCCGTCGGATTTCCGCCCGGTAGCCGGCCTCGATCCGTCGGAGCCTCTTCAGCTTCCGTTCGAGTTTGTCCGCGGCCGGAATTTCGGACCCCCAACGCGCCGTTGCCCGAATCTCGGGGACCTCAGTTGAAGGCCCGCCTCCGGGCAATCACCACGTCGAGCACGCCATTGGTATACGTGTACTTCAGCGTGTCGCGGTCGGCGTCCAGCGGCAGGTCGACGATCGTGAAATAGGAGCGGTCGCCGTCGCCCTGGAGGATCAGCTTCCCTTCGTCCAGGCGGACCCGGATCCCCTCCCGCGGGACGCCAGGCATCTCGGCGGTCAGGAAGATGGCGGACTCGGTGAGGATCACATCGACCAGCGGATCCCGCGTCCGGATCTCCTCGCCCTCCAGGGCGGGCCGCGGGGTCTCGAGGCGCGCCTCGCGGGTGCGGGTCGTGAATCCGTAGATGAACGGTTCGCGGAAGACGCCGAGCTTCCCCTCGAACGCATCCTTCAGCATGCGGTGAAGCGCGCGCCGGGTTTCCTCGAATTCGTCCTCTACGCTCATGGGGGAATCATCGCCTTCCTTATCCGGACCGCATGGGCGCATGCAATCCGGCCTCAGCCCACGAGGAACAAATGGATTCGAGATTTCATATAGTTTTCGAGCGGGGTCGGATTTTCCTTTGGAAACCGAATGCAACGCATGTCAACGTGAGCACCGTTGCATCGGTCTGACGGGTCCCATCACCCCGGCGGCGGGCCGGGCGCCGCGGCGGCCGGGGCGGCAGGCCTCGTCCCCGCCGGGGGAACCGGCGGCGGTTGTGCCGTTCGAGGGGAGATTCGGGCTGCCGCGACCATGGCAATCCGCTCGACGAGCATCCGGTACCGGGGGATGCCCACGAACTCGATCCGGTCGTTAACGAGGATCGCCGGGCCGAACTTGAGCTTGAATTTCGCCAGCGGCGCCTTGCTGCCGTCCGGCGGGACCACCTCCACTTTCCATTCCGGGTGCTCCTTCCGGAGGCGATCCGCAATCTCCTGGATCCGGCCTTCTTGGAAGTCTTGAATGGAAGAAAGAAAGGCGACCGTGACCATCGCTTCGTCGGCGTACCGGAGCCGCCCACATAAAGTTTGTGCGGCGGGCAAGGGAAAGACCATGGCGCCCGTTGTGCTCCCGACCGCGGATGCGGTTCCTCGTCGCGTCCGAGGCGGACGAAGCGAGCCTTTCCCAACGAGACGAGCTGCTGGGCCTCGAATCGTGGAAGGCCGAAGACCCTTTTGGCGGCCGGCCCTCTTGGCGGTTGCGGGACCTCGTCCTCCTCACGATCCCTGAACCGCACCTGTACCGGGACCACCTGGACCGGGATCTCGAGTCGGGATTCCAGGAGCCCGCGGATCTCGTCGTCTACCTGTCGAAACACCGCTCGGAGAGCGGACGGCCCAGCCTGACGGTCCACCCAATCGGGAATCCGGGCGCCGCGGAGTTCGGCGGACAGCCGCGGACCCTCGTACCGTCGGCCCCTCGTTGGATGACGTCGGCGCTCCGGTCCCTCCGCCAAACGAGCAGGCATCTCGGTTACGAGGTGACCTTCGAGGCAACCCACCACGGTCCCTATCTCACCTCGCCGACGTTCTACATCGAGCAAGGCAGCACGGAGCGGGAGTGGCGGGACCGCGAGGCCTCGAGGGTCATCGGTCGGGTCCTGCTCGGCCTGCAGCCGGTCGATGCCCCGATCGCGATCGGCATCGGCGGCGGACACTACGTGCCGCGGCATACGGACCTCGCCCTTCGGAGGCGGATCGCGTTCGGACATCTCCTCGCGACCTACGCCCTCACCTCGAGCTCGCTTGACTTGCTCGATCAGGCCATCGAGCGGACGGAAGGGGCGACTCTCGCCTACCTGCACCGCAAGGCCCTCGCGAAGCCTGAGGTCCGGGCGATCGAGAAACGACTCGACTCGCTCGGCCTCCGCATCGTCCGGGAGGCCGACCTCCCGTCGGATCGCGGGGACGAAACTTCTTAAACCGTCGGCGAATACCAAACGATCCCAGGAGGGCGCGATGCTCAAGGAATGTCGTTCTCACGGATATTTCCGGGAGGAATTCTGCCCGCACTGCGGCAGTGAAGGGAAGTTCCTGCTGAACGACGAAGAGGTCGAGCTGCTCGGTCGCACGATGGCCGGGGTCCTGCGGCATTTCCCGCAGCGGTACGGCCTCGAGATGGATGCCCACGGATGGGTGGACCTCCGCGACTTCTTGACCGCGATTCAAATTCGAAACCGCCGGTTCCGTTTCGTCCGCCAGCACCACGTGATCGGGCTGATCGAGACGGATCCCAAGGGCCGCTACCAGTTCGAGGACGGCAAGATCCGGGCGACCTACGGGCACTCGATGGACCTCGAACTCGATCTGCCGACGGAGGGCATCCCGGACGTCTTGTTCTATCCGACGACGGAGGAGGAGAGCCACCTCCTGATGGAGGCGGGGCTGAGGCCTTCGGACCGCAAGATGGTCCACCTCAGCGCGACGTTCGGGGCGGCCCTCGAGGCCGGCCGCGTCCGCATCGCGCAGCCGGTCATCTTGGAGATCGATGCGAAGGCCGCCCGGGCGTCCGGCGTCGTAATCCACAAGGCCGGGAAGACGGTGTATACGTCGAAGGAAATCCCGAACGAGTTCCTCCGTCGATCGCAGCATGTCGAAGAAGAATTGCCGCCGGCACCTCCGACGGAACCCCGGGAATGATTTTCAATCGGCCAACGAAATAAATCTGCCCATATGTTTATGTGGGCCTTTCCGATATGCCGCCCTCGGATGGGTTGGCAATGCCGTCGGCATTCGATTTGATCGGTCACAATCCGGCGCTACAGGAGCACTGGATCCGCCGGTTCATCGCCTTCGTGATCGACGCGGTCATCGTCGCCGTGGTCGGCCTGTTCTTCGCCATCCCGCTGTCGTTCCTCGGGTGGGCCTGGTGGTTCTCCGGAATCTTCTGGGGCGGCATCTGGTTCATCTATTCCATCCTGCTCGAGACGATCTTCGGCGGCACGGTCGGCAAGAAGATCGTTGCGTTGCGGGTCGTCGCGATCGACCGGAATCTGGACGTCGTCCATACGGTCGTGCGAAACCTCCCGAAGATTTTCCCGCTCATCCTCCTCATCGACGTCCTGGTCGGCGCGGCCCAGCAAGGCGACCCGCGGCAGCGACTGTTCGATCGGATCGCCCGGACGACCGTTACGCGAGTCGACCAAGGCGCCTACATGGAGGAGCAGTTCCGGATGATGCAGCACGCGGGCCCCCATCCGATGACGATGCCTCCGGCCCCGGCGCCGCAAGCGCCTCCGCCCGCGCCACCCGGCGCGCAGCCGGCCTCGGCCGCCCCGGCCCAAGGAGGATGGCCCGGTCAAGCCCCGCCTTCGGGGGGCGGATGGCCCCAGCACAGCTGGGACGAGCAGGGCCGCCTCGTCCGCGAGATGAAGTTCTGCACGGCCTGCGGCGGACAGCTCGTGGCCCGCGGCGATGGGAAGCTCACCTGCGTCCGGTGCGGCGCCGTGTACTGATCACGGGAAGCCCCGGATCCACAGCACGTTCAGCGCGACCATCGCGAAATAACTCGACGTGAGGACGGCCCCCGCGCGCGACGTGATCCGCCATCCACCCAACATGAGGGCCAGGAGGAGGAACGACGTGAAGACCATCGCGGCGACGACGGGGAGGAGGAGCTCGACAGAATGCGTCGAGGGCCGCAGGATCCCGATCACGCCCAAGGTCAGGAGGGTCGTCACGACGCTCGCCCCGATCCCTTCGCCGAGGACGAGGTCCGTGTACCCGCGGCGGGTCGCGTGGTACGCCGCCGCGATGTCCGGCAATGAGGTGCCGAGGGCGACCAGCGTGATCCCCACGAACCAGGGGCTCAGTCCGGCGACGGCGGAAAGCGAGATGGCCCCCTGGACGAGGAACTGAGCGCCCATCACGGACCAGAGGATGCCGAAGATCAACCAGCTGATCCCGGCGCGGACCTCGACCTTCCGGCCGAAGATCCAACCGGTGAATTCGAGCCCGATCGTCAGGTCCTCGACCCGTTCCTCGATCTCCTCCGCGGGACCGGTCCTCTGCGAGATCGCGAGGTTCAGGATATACGGGACGAAAAGGGCGATGAGCGCGACGCCCTCGTATTGCGTCAAGTTCCCGTCCATCAACAGCGTCGCCGCGACCAACGTCACGATCGCCAGGAAGACGGCATCGCGGAGCACGATTTCGCGCGAGGTCTTGATCGGCCGCAAGATGGCGCTCGCGCCGATGACGAAGGCGATCGTCACGACGGTGGAGGCGAGCGCGTTCCCGAGGGCGATGTCCGGACTGCCCTCTCCCGCGGCAATCCCGCTCACCAGGAGCTCCGGGAGGGCGGAGAGCGTCGAGACGAGCAACGCGCCGACGACGAACTGGCTTCGGCCGATCCGGCCCGAGATGCGGGTCGCATTGTCCGTGATGAATTTCGCGCCTTGATTCAGGAGGACGAAGCCGATGGCAATCGCTGCCGCCGACAGGAGAAGGCCCTCGAGCATCCGATGTCGTCCCTTCCGACTCCGCGCCGATGAGGGAGGGTCGGCATCAAGGTTCGTCGGGCCGAGAGGCGCTTTGACAAAGATGGCCCGATCAGGTGACGAGCTCCCCGAGGCGGCCGGTGTCGACCCCTTGGCGGATCTCCATCGCGATCCGTCGACCCGTGCTCATGCTCCGATGCCAGAGGGAGTTCCCGTACGGGTGGCCCACCGACATGTGGACGTTCGTCCCGCCACCGATGCGAGGCGACACGTCGTAGATCCAGAACTTCAGGTCCTTGTCCACCGCGGTCTGAAGGGTGAAGGGTCCGATGATCCCCGGCGGGAAATGTCGCTGCGTCGCGGCCACGTACCGCTCCGCCATGTCGAACACGTCCTTCAGGCTCGACTCGCGCAAGGTCGCGCTGTTGTGGCCGACGACCACGTACTCCGGAATCCGTTCCGTCGCCGTGAGCGCGAGCTGCTGGTCCGCCGGGAGGCGAACGTGACCGTCGAGGGACGTCTCGAACCGCCAATCGACTCCTAGGAGTTCGATCTTCTCGGCTTCCTCTTCGATGGGAGAATAGAAGAAATCGAAGTTGAAGATCGGCCCGATGATGTACTTCTCGATGCGGGCCGCCCCGAGGTCCTCCTTCGTGATCACGTCCTGCTTGAGGAGGGCCTCCGACTTCTCCCGGTACTCCTTGAATGTTGCCGCGGTGAAGAACCCTCGCTCGAGCTTCTTGACCTTGTGCGGCAGCTTGACGATCGACAGGCCTTGGATGTCCCGCGCGTCGGCGATCCGCTCGGGCGCCGGGAGCTTCGCCTTCTCGAGGAGCCAGTAGTAGCTCCGTTCCTCCTCCCGTTCCTCCGTCCGGAGCAGGTTGCGGCTCCCATAGAGCGGGACCAGGAATTTGTCCTCGATCTCGCCGAGGTCGCAATACGAGGTGAAGGAGCGGTTCGGGACGAAGACCGAATTCAAGTCGCGTAGCTGCGTCTGGACTTTCTCGGTGAGGACGTCTTTGAATTTCCCGAGCACGAGCGTCTCGTCCACGGTGCCGCGGACCGCCCGACCGTCCTTGTCTCGCGACGCGCGGAAGTATCGCGTATACGGCGCCTCTCGCCCGCGTTCGCACACGACGAGGGTCCGAAATCCTTCTTCGACCGCGCCGTCGCAGACGTCGAGGGCGGAATGAGAACCGATTGTCGCGACCCGAATCCCGGAGGGATTGTAGCGTTCGAGGACCTCGACGATTGCCTCGCGGTGTATCATCCCGCACCGATGCGAGTCCCATATTTCGCCGCGTCCTTAATGCTTTGGGCCCGCTCCTCCGAGACGAGGGAACGTCTTTTACCGGGCGAGGCGGTTCGGCGATTCCCATGGAGGCGAGCGCCGTCAGATCCGCGGGCTGCGGAAGGGACGATCGGGAACTCGACCCGGAGAGCGTCACGAACCCGTGGAAGCGGATGGACGGATCCCGTTGACGGATGAGTTCTCCGCCCGAACGCGAGCCGCCCACCTCGCGAAGATGCAGGAGGGCGTCCTCGATGTCCTCGTGATCGGCGGCGGGATCGTCGGAGCCGGTATCGCGCGGGAGGCCGCTCGACGCGGGTTGCGAACCGGCCTCCTGGATCGCGGCGACTTCGCGAGCGGCACCAGCGGGAAGACCTCCCGGCTGATTCACGGTGGGCTTCGCTACCTCCAGAATTACCGGTTCGGTCTTGTCCGCTCGGCGGTCCGCGAACGGGATCGATTGCTCGACACCGCGCCGGCCCTCGTCCATCCGTTGCCGTTCATCCTCCCTGCGTATCGGGGACGCAAGCCAAGCCCGCGACTCCTACGGTTCGGGCTCTTCCTCTACGACTTGCTTTCGACCAGGCGACTCCCACGACGAGTCTGGC
>VBLT01000050.1 GCA_005878615.1 Methanobacteriota archaeon | reverse complement strand
TTCGACGACCGAGGCCAAGACCTTGGTCGTCGCGGTTGCCGTCGGCATGTTCCTGACCGGCGCGTACGGGATCATGGCGAGCCACCGGAATCTGAAGCATTCCGTCGACTTGATCGCGGAAGTCGATCGCGCACGAACGGAGACACTGGTCCGGGAATCGACCCGATTTATGCAGCCGCCGCCGAAGTAGGCCACGCGGGGCTCCCCCAACGCTTCCTCGAAGACCCTAGAGATTCAGCAGCCCTTCGGTCAGACGCAGGTAGAGAAACACCGGCTCGCCGAGTCTGGCGACTTGCCGCCCTTTCTCCGTCAGCGAGTATTCGACGCCCGGAGGCCGCGTATCGAGCACCGACCTTCGCACGAAGCCGAGCCTCTCGAGCCGCGCGAGCTTGACCGAAAGGACGCGGGCGCTGATGTCACCAAGGGCCTTCTTGATTTCCTGAAAGCGACTCGCTCCTCCCGTGAACAGGAACGTCAAGATCTCGACGGACCACTTGCTGAACACCGTCCGTGCGACGCGAATATTGAGTCGGGCGTGATTCGCTGTCGTCGATTGCGTGCCGCTCCGCTCAACGATCTCGCGGGCGAATTCCGAAGATCGCTCCCCGAATTCGTCAAATCGCGCCAGGAGCTGGGGATTGACGGTCAGTCGAGGGGATTCCGGCGGACTCTCTCCGTTGGAGATCTTCCTCGATCGGCGTTTTCGTGTCTTCTCCTTCGCCGGTGGTCCCGAGCGCTCCATGGATCGTCCCCGTCGGTCGAGTACGGGACCGGCGGCTCGTATCGTAGGCCGCTCCGTCGCAAGAACCTATTCCCATAGTTACCGAATTGTAACTTACTCACGACGCCCCCACTGCTCAATTCACTTTCCGAAGTACCATCCCGGAAGAAGATGCGACGCGTTCCCCTTTTTTCGGTGGGATTTGCGTCGACAGTGTTTCTCACCTCCAAGGCGACCTTCGCGATCGTCGGGTCAGCAAGCGACACCGGGTTCACGACCCCAAATGGTGTGCTCGTCGATAATCGGTGGCTGGCCGCCGCTGGATAACGATTACCCTCTTCCTGCGCGGGGGCCGCCGCTCTCATCGACCCCCGCCTCTTTTCTTTTTGCCGGCCTGAATTGGCAAAGCGAGCGCCGCAAATATCCGGCCAACCGCCATGCAGGGTTCGGGAACGGGCATGACCGCCGAACGACAGAAGATCCGGGCCGCGGAGTGGCTGTATCGTTGGAACTTGAGTAGCAGCATCATCGGGATTGTCTTCACGATCGGCACGTTCCTCGGGGTGTTCACCATCCTGCTCGGGCCGATCTTCACGGCGCAGTTCGGGTTCTCGTCCTTGCAGACTGCGCTGGTCTTGTTCCTCCTCGTCCTCGCGGTGATCATCGGATTCGGGCTGTACCTCGACAAGGTAATCCACTTCTGGTCCGCGCAGGCCACCGTGGCGACGACGAGAAATCCCTACTTGGTCTCGGCGCTGTACCAGAAGGAGCTTCTGTCCCTGGTGTACATCCAGGTCCCGGTGTTGAAGAGCTTGCGGGCCCTCGTCGAGACGCAGATGATGGACGAATCGAAGAAGCATGCGTTCCTCACAGAGCTCGACCGCTCCCTGGCGAAAGTCGAGCAATCGATCCGAGACAAGAGCTGGCCGATCGAGCCCCACGAGCGGGTCTATTGACCGGAGCTTAGGGCGATGAGACGGTGACTTTATAGCGCGAGGAATGCCTTTCGCGCGGGGGATACGATGCGCGTTGCGGAGGGTGGTCTACGCTCCGGAGTCGACCTGGGGATTGGAGTTCTTGTCTTGGTCCTTGCCGCGGCCGTGGCCCTCACGCCGTCGGTCCTCGGCGCTGGGTTTCCGTCGAGGGGTCCGGCTCGGGTGTCTTCCGATGCGGTCGTGCCCGCAGGGGTGGCGACCTTCAATCCGCCCCACTTTGACAGTGGCTACGATGCGAACGGGAACGGCTTGTTCGACTTCCTCTTGGTCAACGTAAGCCTCTCGGTCACCGTCGCAGGCAATTTTACAGTCGCTGGGACCCTCCATGACCCAGGCTATATCCTGTACCTCAACAACGCGACGTCCGCGTTCCTCCCGGTGGGGCCGGCGATCGTAACGGTCTGGTTCCAGGGAGGGGCCATCTACGCGTCCGGTGTCGATGGACCCTATACGGTCGACCTGCTTCTCTTGAACGAAACCTACTCGATCATCGACACGGGCAGCCACACGACGCAGGCCTACAGCCACCTCGCGTTCGACCCACCACCTGCCTTTATGACGCCGCCGCACCCCGACTCCGGCGAAGACACGAATGGGAACGGACTCTTCGACTTCCTGAATGTGGACGTCCATGTCCAGGTCAACGTGGCCGGCAACTACACGGTGTCCGGATTCTTGCGCGATGCGACCTTTAACCTCACGTTGTTCAGTTCCGCCTCCGCCGCCCTGTCGGTAGGGCCGGGATCGATCCGAGTTCCCTTCCCAGGCCCCTCGATCAATGCATCCGGAATCGACGGGCCGTACTTCGTTGACCTCCAACTCTATCAGGATGCAGCGCCGCCGATATACCTCGGGAGCAACACGACCACGACGCAAGCCTACAGCCATTTAGCCTTCGACCCACCACCTGCCTTCATGACGCCGCCGCACCCCGACTCCGGCGAAGACACGAATGGGAACGGACTCTTCGACTTCCTGAATGTGGATGTCCATGTCCAGGTCAACGTGGCCGGCAACTACACGGTGTCGGGCTTCCTGCACAACGCGAATTACAGCCTGACCGTGTTCAGTACGGCCGCGGCCGCCCTGACCGTGGGGCCCGCGTCCATCCGGGTTCCTTTCTCGGGGCCGTTGATCAATGAATCCGGGATCGACGGGCCGTACATCGTTGAGCTCCAACTGTTTGCGGTCGACGGGACGCCCGTGTCCCTAGGGAGCAACACGACCACGACGCAAGCCTACAATCACCTCGCCTTCGATGGAGCGCCGCCCGTGCCCCCGATCCAATCTTCTCCGGCGACGACCATTCCGATGATCGACGGCACGATCTCCTCCGGGGAGTGGGACGATGCGACCCGCGTCAATCTGACCGCGATTGCTGGCAACACGCTCCCGGCGTATCTCCTTGTGAAAAACAACGCCACGATGCTCTACATGGCATACGACGCGGTCGGCGATACGACGATGACCGCAGACGATGCCGCGTCGCTCGCGTTCGATACGGGGAACGATGGCGTGGGGTCGAACGGACACGAGGACCAGTTCGTCCAAGGCGGTATCGGGGGGAATCCTTCGAATCAGTCGCACTGGGTGTTCAACAGTGCGTCAGGACTCTGGAGTCTCGAGGACGCCCCGTACAACCCGAACCTCCCCAACCACGCGGGCCTCGCAAGCGCCTGGGGCTTCGGAGCGAGCCCGGCCCTCGGCGCCGACCACCGGATGTACGAGTTCGCGATCCCCCTCGCGCTACTGGTGAGCGGTCCGAATCAGACGCTGGGTTTCTTCGGCGGGAGCCAGCAGTCACCGGGCGTCGTTGACTTCGCCACGTTCCAGTACAGCCTCTGGCCCAAGTTCGCCGGAGGGCCGATTCCGTTGGCCGAGTACGGCGACCTGATTCTGGCAGGAGCGGGTGGCGGGGACACCACGCCGCCGACCATCTCCATCAATACGCCCGCTCCGGGCCAGCTTTTCCCGGTCGGTTCCGTCCCCGTCAACTGGAGCGCTTCGGATGTGGGGACCGGTCTGGATCACTTCGAGCTCCGCGTGGATCTCGGGACGCCCGTCGTCCTCGGCCCGGACGTCACCGGTTACACGGTGTCACTGGCCGACGGCAACCACACGATTCAGGTGACGGCCTTCGACGGCGCCAACAATTCCGCCTCGGCTTCGGTGCCCGTCATCGTCGATACGACGTCGCCGTCTCTCTCGGTCACATACCCTGCGGATGGCGCGGTGTTTGCGACCACGACCGTCGCCATGGCTTGGACCGCCTCGGATGCGACTTCGGGATTGGACCGCCTCGAGCTCAGCTTGGATGGCGGGCCCGCGACAGTCTTGGCCCCGAACGAGACGAACCACACCTTCGCGGGCCTCTCGGACGGCTCGCACACGGCGACGTTGGTGGCCTACGATCGGGCGGGCCATTCGACGACGGCCGCGCGGACCTTTGTCGTGGACACCACGGCCCCCACGGTCACGATTGATGCTCCCGTCGCAGGCTGGGTTTCGACGCGAAGTGTCCAGGTCACATGGACCGCCGCCGACGTGGGCAGCGGCTTGGACCACATTGAAGTCAGCCTCGATGGAAACCCGCCGGCCGTCCTACCCGGGACCGCGACGAGTACGACTCTCACCGGGGTCTCGGACGGTCCGCACACGATCGTCGTGCAGGCGTTCGACCGGGCCGGATCCTCGGCAAGCGCCTCCGTGGCAATCAGCGTCGACGCGACATTGCCGACCGCCACCGTGACCTCGCCGACTCCCGGTCAGTTCCTCGGGACGAGCTCGGTCCAGCTCGCGTGGACCGCCTCCGACGCACCCTCGGGGATCGACCACTTCGAGGTGAGCATCGATGGCGGCGTCGCGACGACCATACCAAGTGGGACCACCACCTACGTCTTCACCGGCGTCACCGATGGGAGCCATACCTTCCGCCTCCGAGCGATCGATCGGGCGGGCAACGCCGTGACTGCGAGCGTGACCGCGACGGTCGACGTGAGCCCGCCGACCTTGGCGATCTCGTCTCCGACCGCGGCCGCCTTCATCCGATCCCACAGCGTGATTGTGACGTGGACCGCCGGGGATGCCACCTCGGGCATCGACCACTATCTCGTCTCCTTGGATGGCGGGTCCGCTCAGACCGTGGTTGGAACCGCGACCTCGTACACCTTCGCCGGTACCTCGGATGGAGCCCATACAATCCTGGTCACGGCCGTCGACCGGGCAGGGAACACGCACCCCGCCTCGGTGACAGTCACCGTGGACGCCACGAACCCGAGCGTTTCGATCGTCGGTCCCGCGGCGGGCGCAGTGATCTCCGCCGCATCCGCGACCGTCACGTGGACCGCAAGTGATGCGGCCTCCGGGATCGACCACATCGAGATTCGCGTGGATGGTGGCGCGGCTCAGACCCTGTCCGCCGACGCGACCTCCCAAACGCTCTCGGGGCTTTCCGATGGAACGCACACTGTGAACGTGACCGTGGTGGATCGGGCAGGGAACGCGGTGTCAAGCACCGTCTCCTTCCGAACCGATACAAGCATCCTGAGCCCGTCCGGCCCGTTGGGGATCTTCGGCCCGACATCGATTATCCTCCTGGTCGTTGCGGCAATCATCGCGGCCATCCTGATCGTGCGGAGGCGGCGTCGTCCAAAGGCCCCTTAGTCCGCGGACCGGCGCCAACCTACGATGAACGCTCCGGATGCCGGGGGACCGAATTCAAGGCCGCCGAACGACGGGACTAAGGCCTTCCCCGTGCCGTGCCATCACAGGTTCATGAAGAGCCGCTTTTACTACGCGGGAATCCGAGTTCGGAATCTGAAGCGCTCGATCGCGTTCTACACGAAGTCGTTTGGCATGAAGGTGGCTGCCCGGGGCACGATGCCCCATGGCGGAAAGTACGTTCACCTCGTGACGCCGGGCACCCGGATGCGACTCGAGCTGAACTGGTATCCCACGGGAAGCCGGTTCTACGTGCCTTATCGAAAGGGCGAGGAGTTGGACCATCTCGCATTCGTCGTAGGTGATGTCCTCGCGGCCTACCGGTCTCTCCGACGAAGCGGCGTCCGGGTGGCGGTGGATCCCAGGCATTCGAAGGGGACCGAGGTGTACGTGAAGGATCCCGACGGAATTTGGATTGAGCTGCTGGGGTAGTGCACCTTCCGAAAAATTCACGTTGCCATGCCCGTCGCTGTAAGGTGGAAAAAGGAATTCCAAGGGAAATCGAGGCTGTGCGTGTATTTCAAGGCGAACTCGGCCTGATGCGTCTCTTCCACGGCACCTCGGTCCATCATCCGGGAGTCGAGGTCTTCCTCGGTCCCATGTTTCTGTGTCTCTTTCATGCAGGATTAGGCGGCCTGCGAGGTTATGAGCCTCCGGTCCAGAATCTACGCTACGATACGGGGACTATGTAGCCCCTTTCTCCTTGGTTCCGTCGTGTCGCTTCGCCCGATCCGCCGCGCGAATCCGAGGCAGCCAGTCGCCAGTCACCATGTAGACGACCCGGAGGCCGATGTTGACCGCATGGTCCGCGATCCGTTCGAAATACCGGTTCACGAGCAAGTACCGCGCCCCGGTCTCGATGCTCAACTGTCCCTCGCTCATCCGACGGACGAGGTCGCGGAAGTTCTCGTCATGCAGCTGGTCGACCGCATCGTCCACCTCGATCATGTTGCGGACTGTCTCGGCGTTGCGCCGGACGAACGCGTCGATCGCGGTGTCGACCATGGAGATCGTCCGATCGGCCATCTCCCGGATCCGGGCGACGTCGCCTCGATCGACGACCGGTTTGTCCCGGAACTGGAGCGTCAGCTCGGCGAGATCTTTGCCATACCGGCCGATCCGATCCAGGTCGGTCGTGATCTTGAGCGAGGTCGTGATCGTCCGGAGGTCGCGCGCGACGGGCGCGTGGAGTGCGAGCAGGTCGATACAGTTCCGTTCGATCTCGAGTTGGAGCCCGTACACCTCCTGGTCCAACGTGAACACCTCGTTCGCCGTTTCCAGGTCGAACCGGGTCAGGCCATCGACGGCCTTCCTCACGGCGAGCTCGCTGAGCTCGGCGAGGGTCAGCATGTTCTCGTTCAGCTTCTGCAGCCCTGTCGCCAGGGCCTTCCGTTCGGCAGCTTGCGGCACTACCCAAACCTCCCTGTGATGTAACTCTCTGTGAGCGTCTCGCCCGGCCGCTCGAAAAGTTCTCGAGTGCGGCCGACTTCGATGAGTTTTCCCAAGTACATGAAGGCGGTCGTCTCCGCGACCCTCGCGGCCTGTTGCATGTTGTGCGTCACGATCACCAGCGTGTAGTCTTTCTTCAGATCGAAGATCAGGTCCTCGATCTTCGCCGTCGCGATCGGATCGAGGGCGGAGCAAGGCTCGTCCATCAGGAGCACCTCCGGCTTCACCGCGAGCGCGCGGGCGATGCACAGCCGTTGCTGCTGCCCGCCGGACAGGCTGGCCCCGCTCTTGTCGAGCGAGTCCTTCACCTCGTCCCAGAGGGCGGCTTGTTTCAGGCTCTCCAGCACCGCCTGGTCGAGTTTCTTCCTCTCCCGCACGCCGTTCAACCGCAATCCGGCCGCCACGTTGTCGTAGATCGACATCGTCGGAAAGGGGTTCGGTTTCTGGAAGACCATCCCGATCCGCCGTCGCACGCTCACCGCGGGCTGGCCGTAGATGTCCTGCCCGTCCAACAAGACCTGGCCCTCGACCCTTGCCTTGGGGATCGTCTCGTGCATGCGGTTCAGGCATCGGATGAGCGTTGACTTCCCGCATCCCGAGGGACCGATGATGCCGCTGACCGAGTGCTCCTCGAAGTCCAGGGAGATGTCCTGGATGGCGAGCTTCGGCCCATACCAGGCGGATATTTTGTCCACGTGCACCTTCGCCGACACGTCATCACCTCCGCACGGCCCGCATCCGGATCACGGCGCGGGAAGCGATGCTGATGCTCAACATCAGGAGGACGAGGATGAGAGACGCGCCCCAGGCCGCGCGGTTCTCGGCGAGGGAGGGGCTCACCGCGAATCGATACACCTGCGTCGGCAAGGCCGCGATCGGTTGATTGAGCCCGTTGAAGAAGTCGTTGTTCCACGCGGCCGTCATGATCAGCGGGGCCGTTTCCCCTCCGACGCGGGCGATGCCGAGGAGGGCCCCGGTGATGAGCGCGCTCGCGCACGACGGGAGGACGACCCGAAGGATGGCCCGGTATCGGGGGATGCCTAGGGCCAGGGCGGCCTCCCTCGCGGAGGTCGGCACGAGCCGCATGGCCTCCTCGGAGGTCCGGGCCACGATCGGGATCATGATCGTGGCGAGCGCGATGACCGCAGAGATCACACTGAAGACGAGCGGCGGCGGGAAGAAGCCCAGGAGGGAAAGCTCGAAGATGAACGAGTAGGCGAAGATGCCGACGACGATGGAGGGGGTCTGGGTCATCACGTCCACGAACAGGCGGACGATGCCCCCGAGGCGATTCTTCCCGTATTCGGAGAGGTAGATGCCCGTTAGGATGCCGACCGGGAGCGCCACGAGCGCCGTGAGGCCAATCAGGACCACGGTGCCTTGAATCGCGTTCGCGATCCCGCCCATCAGGGACGACTGGGTCAGGAACGTCGGGGTGAGGGCCGGCGCGCCTCGGACCAACGCCTCGAAGAGGATGCTCCCTAGCGGGAGGAGGGCGAGCGCGACGCACAGCAAGGTCGCGCCGCTCATGATGAAGTCGAACCATCGGCGCCGGGTGTCGCGATCGACCGGGAACTTCATTCCGCCCCCTCCCCCACCCGCAGGAACCGGCCGACCATGAGCCGAGCGAAGAGGTTGATGAAGAGGGACACCAACATCAGGACGAGGCCCAATTGGATGAGCGCGCCGAGTTCGAGCGGCGGCACGGCGTCGAGCCATCGACTCGCGATCTGACTGGCGATCGTCTGCCCCGGTTCGAACAGCGAGCCGAAGAAGGCGGCCCGGTTGCCGATCGTCATCGTCACGGCCATCGTCTCCCCGACGGCGCGACCGAGTCCCAGGATCGCAGCGCCGAAGATGCCCGCCCGGGCATACCGCAGGACACCCAGTCGGGTCGTCTCCCACCGCGTCGCGCCGAGGCTGAGGGCCGCCTCCCGTTGGCTGTCCGGGACCGCGAGAAGGGCTTCGCGCGACACGGCCGAGATCGTGGGGATGATCATGATGGCCAAGATGACGCCGGCCGTGAAGACGTCCGAGCCGATCGGATGTCCTTGGAACGGAGGAAGGAAGCCGAGGACCGCTTGGACGCCCGGTTCGATGTAGACGCGCATCGCCGGTCCGAGGACGAAGATCCCCCAGAGTCCGTAGACGACCGAGGGCACTGCGGCGAGCAGCTCGACGATGAACGTCAGCGGGATCCGCAGCCAGGGCGGCGAGAGCTCGGACAGGAAGATCGCGATGCCAAGGCTCACGGGCACGCCGAGGAGGAGGGCGAGCGCCGAGGTCACGAGCATCCCGTAGATGAAGGGGGCCGCTCCAAAGCGCTGCGAGACGGAATCCCAGACGCTGCCGCTCAAGAAACCGAAGCCGTAGGTGCGGATGGACTCCGCCGCCGCCAGATACAGGATGACCGTGATGAGGACGAGGAGTCCGACGACGGACAGGGCGGTGAATGCCGAGAGGCCCTCAAAGACAAGGTCCCTCGGGGTCGCCCTTAGGCGCGCTCGCGTGCGGCCCCGGAGGGTTTGGAAGACGTGCATCGGCCGTTCGAGGGCGAACCCCTCCCTAGCTATGTAGCGTTTGCCCGTTGAACGTGATGCTCCGGATGGCTCCCTCGTCCAACGTCACGAGCCCCGCCGCCAGCTTCGGGTAGGTGAGCGCCTCGCTCAGATCCTGACCGCCGTGGACGGCCCACCACAGGAAGTCGACGAGGGCTTGCGCCTTCGTCTGGTCCATCGTGGTGAGGACGTTCAACTCCTTGTAGACCAGGAGGTACGTCAACGTCGCGATCGGGTAGCTCGTGGCCCCCGGCTGGTCCAGGATCGACACGTCGGCCCAGTCGCCTCCGGGGCTCGGCGGGCTCGTCAGGGCCGCCGCCGCAGCCGCGGTGGTCGCGAGGGTCGGCGTCGTCCACTGGCCGTCATGGTTCTTGATCTGGGCGACCTTCATGTTGTTCTGGACGGTGTAGGCGAGCTCGACGTAACCGATCGCGTCGGGCGTCGTTTGGATCTTGCCCGCGACGCCGGCGTTTCCCTGGGCTCCGATGCCCACGGGCCAGTTGATCGCCTTGCCGACCAGGGACACGTTCCACCAGGGATTCGCCAGGTGGAGGAAGCTCGTGAACACGAACGTCGTGCCGCTGCTGTCCGACCGGTGGACGACCTGGATCGCCCGCGCGGGGAGCGGGATGCCCGTGTTGTCCGCGCTGATGTTCGGCGAGTTCCACTGGGTGATCGTCCCCCGGAAGATTTCGGCCAAGGTGTAACCCCTCAGCTTGATCCCGGTCGAGAGCTCGACGACGCTATACGAGGCCGTGACGGCCCCGATCGTTTCCGGAATGTGCAGGAGGCCCGGCGCGGCGGACCGTTCGGAGGACTTCAACGGCGCATCGGTCCCTGCGAAATCCACCGTCTTCGAGGTGATCTGCGTGATTCCGGCGCCGCTGCCGACGCAGTTGTAGTTGACCGTCACCTGCGGCCCAGGTGTCGTCGGTGCCCTGGTCACGTTCACGAATTCACTCGACCAGGCGGTGATCAGAGGGCACGGGAACGTCGCTCCGGCCCCATTGAGGGCGGTCTTCGCCTTCGGACTGCCGGATGGAAAAAGCCACCCGGCGTAGACGGCGACCGCGATCAGGGCGACCGCGATGACGAGGACCGCCACGACGATGAGGAGCCGGCCGCGACCGGGCCGGGCCCGCTGGAGCTTCTCCATCTCTTCGGTTGTTGCCATAGGTCTCTCTCCGCTTCTCCGAGGATTCTAGATTTCCTTGGGACGCATGGAAACCCCATCCGTCTATGACGCTTCCCACCGGAGTCCTCCCTGACAACCGATGTCGAAGGGGGCACTATATAGATTATGGTGCCAAACGTTTAGGCTATATAGGAGTTCGAACTAGTCGGAAGTGGAGTGAGGAAAATGGAAGGCCGTAAGCTTCAGTTGACCGGCGGTTCGACGTACGTGGTCTCCCTGCCGAAACGTTGGGTCACGGACGCCGGGCTCAAGGCCGGGGACACCGTGTTCCTCGAGCCGCAAGTCGACGGCGCGGTGCAAATCCGGGCCCGACCGATGGAGAAGCCGCTGGCGCGACGTCGGGTCTTCGAAGAGAAAGGGGCGGAGCGACGCGACCATCTCCTCCGCAAGCTCATCGGGGCGTACATCGCCGGCTTCGGATACATCGAGATCCGCTTCAAGCCGGAGGCCGGCCCGTTCGTCCGCCGCGTGGCGAGGGACTTCAGCCGCATGGTAATCGGTCCCGAGGTCATCGAGGAATCCCGGAATTCGGTCGTGATCCAGGACCTGTCCGACACCGCGGAGCTCAGCCCAGAGAAATGCCTGCGGCGGATGCACCTGACGGTGCGGGCGATGCACGAGGACGCCTTGGCGGCGCTGCGCTCCCGCGACGACGCGCTCGCCCGGGACGTCGCCCAGCGGGACCAGGACGTGGACCGCCTCTACTGGATGGTCGCCAAGCAGTACAACTTGGCCCACACGCCCGGGGCCGCTTCCCGGGACGCCGGCGAGAAGACGGAGCTGCACAACTACCGGCTCATCGCCAAACTCTTCGAGCGCATCGGGGACCATGCCGAACGGATCGCCCGGACCTATCCGGTCTTCGCGGAGCACGGCCTCGAGCCGAGGCTGCTCAAAGAACTGGACGCCGCCCGCGATTCCGCGATCGCGATCCTCGACAAGGCGTTCTTCGCCCTCCTCACGGCGGACATCGACTCGGCGAACGAGGCGGTCGATGACCTCGATCGCCACCAGAAACTGATCGACGGACTGTCCCACCACGTCGCCTCGAAGAAGGGGGAGGAGCTCCTCGCGCTCGCCGCGATCGTCGACAGTCTCGCGAGGTCGGCCAACTACGCCACCGACATCGCGGAGATCGCGATCGATTACGCCGTATCCAAAGGGGCGGAAACTCCATAGACCTATGGAAACTCCGGAGGAAGGGTATGTGGCCGACGCGTGTGTGGATGGACGCGATGACGGAAACGAAGAAGGAAGTGTCGCCGCAGAAGGCCGCGGCGCTCGTTCGCGAATTCTACGATTCCCTCTCCCGCGGACGGATGGTGGATGCCCTGAACCTGGTCGCCACGGATGCGGTCTTCCGGGACGAGGCGGGCAAAGAATCGCGCGGCATCAGCGCGGTGGCGCGGTCCTTGCTCCCCTACCGCGAGCCGGACGGGATCACCGTGGAAAAGGTCGAGTCGGAAGGTCCGGACGTCCATGTCCTGTTCCGGACGAAGAAGAAGCCGCGAGGATATCGCAGCTCGATCTCGGTGGACCGAGGGCGCATTCGTTCTGTGAGCGTCGAGCGGACCTCCTGATCGAAGGACGATGGGCCGGCCCGATTGGAACCTCCCAGGTCCCTATTGAACACCCTCGTACGCCTCGGAAAGGTAGAAGGGCCGCGGGGCGTTCGCGCGATCCGTTGCACGCAGCGTCGGGTTTGCTTGCGGAACGGCGACTCGGGTTGGCCATCGGCGGCCTCTTCGGCCTCCCGATCGGCCTCCTGTCGGGCTTCACGGGCGTCGGGGGCGGGGAATATCGAGCGCCCGTCCTGCTAGTCCTCCTCGGACGAGTCCGCTGGGCCATCGCCGCGAACCTGTTCATCGGGCTGTCCGTGGGCCTCTTCAACGTCATCTTCCGCCAGGCCTGGACCCTCCCCGTTGAATACCTAGCCCTGGCCCTCCTCCTGGTCCCCTCGAGTCTGCCCGGGGCCTACGTCGGGGTGCGCATCACGAAGCACCTCTCGACGGGGGTTCTCAAGGGCCTCCTCGCGGGCATCTTGATCGCCACGGGCCTTCGACTCATTCTGTTCGAGGTCCGCACGGGCGGATCGCTGTCGTTCGATCTGTCCTCCATCGGCCTCGCCCTCATCCTCGGCTTCGCCCTCGGGATCGTGTCCGGCCTCCTCGGGGTCGCTGGCGGCGAGTACCGGATACCGGCCCTCATCTTCCTCTTCGGAGTCCCAGCGATCCTCGCGGGAACCATCAGCTCGCTGGCCTCGATCCCCGTCCAGTTGACGGGATGGTTGGAACACCGCAAGTTGGGCCATGCCGGACCGACCACGTTTCGCCTCGGCGCCGTCATGGGAATCGCCTCCCTCGTCGGCGTCGCCCTGGGCGTCGTGTTCCTCGGCCGCTCGACCCAGGCCCTCGTGACTCAGGTCCTCGGCGTCGCGATGATCCTCGCCGCGATCCGGATCGTATGGGACATCCGGCACCCGCACCCCTCCGAGGTCCTCGGGATGCCGGAGAGGGCCTGAAATCAAAGCGCGAAAACAAAACTTCGAGAATTGTGGATATAAGCGATTATGATGTGATTATCACCAACCTGCTTCAGGTTGTCGCCGACCTTATTCGCGGCCATTGAAGGTCTCGATCCTGTTCGGAGGCGTGTTCGACCGGTGTCGCCTATGGCGGACGACAACACGCGAACCATAGACGGATCAGGGAAGGGCGGGACCGTCCTCGATCCCGAGACCGACATCGATCGCGGACCGCGGGAACTCCGAACGAGTCGGTGCCACCAATGTCACTTCCCTTGGGACCTCCATGGGAAGCGGTACGACCGCGAGGAGCAAGCGTTCGTCCGCGTCTGTTCGGAGTACCCGGCGCGTCCTGTCCGGAGCATTCAGGATTGTATCGTGCCGTGACTCGCGGCCCGGTAACCATCGGGATCCTGAATCGCGGGCCCACCCAGTTGCGACTTTCCGTTGCGGCAGGTTCCTTTCATCTTGATGCGCATACGCTTATACCCGCTCCATCGGTTCGCGGACTCGCGTTGGGTCCGTGGGGTAGCTTGGTCTATCCTTGGTGGTTCGGGACCACTAGACTCCGGTTCAAATCCGGACGGACCCACTGCAATTCCGGTACGGCTCTTGAACGCGCAGAAGGATGGACATAGCGTCGCCGGGCAGTACTTGCTCGGATTCGAGTTGATGCGAAGACGGCTTCGGAACGTCGACACCCCTCATCATTCGGCTTGGATTCCTAGTCCTCGCACCAGCTGCGGCGAGGTCTGTCCCTAATCGCATCCATGACGGCAACGGTCTGCATGACGACGCCTCACACAGTCGATCGCTCTTCGTCAAGGATGTTAACGCAAGACAAAGGACATCGAGAGTGGGAGGTTCAACGAACTTGAAGGAGCGGCCGCAGCCTTAGGTTTCAAGCCTCTCGAGTTGCGGGTTGAGGGCGCGGACAACCGGTCTTCCAACTGTCACCGGTTCGATCCTTTTCTGAAGAATAGATCTCTCGTTACCTTGTCCAATGGCAAAATATCGCTACAAACTCGCCGGTGGAAGCCGTATTCAGTCGAGAAATTCAGGACACCTGTTCTGGCCTCGTGGCCGTCTCGATAAGGCGGGGTTCGCTGTCCGTGAACCCGGACTGGGGGCGCCTTTTTCATAGAGGAGTTTCAGGGCCTTTCGAGCGGTCGTCAGTCGTTCGAAGAAGGGCGGTCCCGGCTGCTGGGGGCCGTCTTCCGTCGCGGCGAGATCCGGTGTTGACCGGCGCGAGCTCGATTTCCTCGATGAGTTGCGCGACGACCGAGTTCGCCTGTCGATCGTCGCCTTCGACGCCGGGGCGATTGCGTGTTTCTGGAGGCTGTCAAAGAGGTCATGCAGGAAAAAAGGGGGGCCCTGGAGTGACTCACCCATCCTGAGAATCGGATTAGATAATTTTGGTATCGTCATTAAGTATCGCAAGGTGGGTCGACGAGGATCGTGGCTGACGGGTCACGAGACGCCGCGCACCGAGCCTTCGTCGCCGGTATCCTGTTCTACGTTCTTCTGATGAGCGCCGGATACGCGATGGGGCTCGATGGTGGGTCGAGCTCAGGCGGCGGGACGATCAGCCAGACGGTCAACCCGAACGCGCCTCGGCTAATCGCATTCGACATGCGGTACGCTTCGAACAATTCGTCGGCGATGGGGAACCAGGTTGACGTCCTCACAGGCTTGCATTTCTGGATCCAAGTGAACAACACGAACGGCTGGGCGTCGCTCACCAAACTCTGGGTCAACCTCTGGTACGACGCGGGCAACGACTCGACATCCTATGATGCCGCGAGCTCTGCGGCGAACTACAAGATCAACATTACCTACACAAATGCGGGAGCCTCTTCGCCGACCGCCACCCAATGGGCGCTCGTCGGAGGTAACATCGCTTTCGTCAACAGCGCGAACGTGACGACTTATACGGTGCAGCCGAACTTTGAGTACGCCTTCCGACTGTCGTTTCAACTTCACGCCCAGATTCACCAGGCTCAGAAACCCACCTTGAGCTCCAGTGGCTATGCGAACGCATACAGCTGGAACGCTCGGTTTGGAGCGAACGACCTCTCGAACGACATCAACTACACAAGCAAGGATCCCACCGCCGGGACGTTCTACGAGTTCGGCGTGTACCAGTACACGAGCATCTCGTTGGCATCGACGACCTGGACGGGCGCCAGCGGGGCTCCGGGACAAACCGTGCTGACGAACAGTATCACGGTGACCCATAGCTCCAACGCGGCCTACTGGCTGAACGTGACCGCGGACGGCGACCTCGATGCAGGCAATGGACACACGATTGGAATCACGAACGTGAAGGTCGTGCACAACGCAGGCCAGGATGACCTCAGCGCGAACACGGCGTTCCCCGCGACCGCCCCGAGGACGGTGAGGTTGCTCGGCACCGGCACGAACACGCCCCACGCCTTCAACACGACGGGAGACTCGGAAACCGTTCCTGTTCAGTTCCAGATCTCCATCCCGCTGGGCACATTCGCCGCGACGTACACGGCGACGATCACGGTGTTGGTCGACCAACGAAAGCCGCCGACGACCTGAGACGGTAACTCAAAAAGGCGGAGGAAACCGATGCCCCGAACGGCATCCGCACTCGCGACGGCATCCACGGCCGTGTTCCTGTTTTTGATTCTCATCGCCGGGCACCCGAACCTATCCGGCTCAGCCCAGGCCGCGACCGCGACCTTCGGCATGCATATCGTTGGAGAGTCGCCCACCTTCGATGCCGGCCTGCCCGTGCTGGTCGCCGGCGTTTGGCACCAGGTCGCGTTGAACCTATCCTCGACCTTGTCGACGCCGATCACCCTTCGCGCCATCCTGCCCGGCTCCGGATCCCCGAGTCCCGCCAACACATACGAATGGGTGCGTTACCAATCGAACGATTCCTGGGCCGACGTTCGGTATGGCACGTTTCTCAGCGTCGACCTGAGTTCGGACGATGGAACCCACGTCGTCTTCGAGATCGG
>VBLT01000049.1 GCA_005878615.1 Methanobacteriota archaeon | reverse complement strand
GTTCTTCTCCGACGTCGACGTCGGCGCGAAAAGCAAGTCCGACAACTGGTCCGCGACGATTCGGTTGATCTCCTCGGGCATCTTCTTGTCGAACGACCGGATGCCGGCTTCGACGTGCGCGAGCGCGCGGTCCTGCTTCCGGGCGAGGAGGGCCCCGGCGACGGTCGTGTTCGTGTCGCCGTGGACGATGACGAGGTCCGCCCCCTTCGTCGCGTCCGCGACCTGCCGCATCGTCGTCGCGACCTGCAGGTGGGGCGGCTGCTCCTTCAACTCGAACTGTTCGTCCGGCTCGCGGAGCTGCATGTCCCGGAAGAAGATCCGGTCCATCATCAGGTCGTAATGCTGACCCGAATGGACGAGGACGTGGTCGTGGTCCAACCGGTCGAGGGCCTTCACGACCGGGGCCATCTTGATGATTTCCGGACGCGTCCCGATGATCGTGACGATGCGGCCCATGGGAGGAACGCGCGAATAATCGGGAGCCGATTATAAAGGTAGTCCCGCCCACGCCGCTCGAAACCATCATTATCGGGACTCGGTTAGCCGCCGCGTTGCTCATCAGCGTCATCACGACGGTCCGCAACGAAGCGAGAAACATCTCCGCGCTCCTGGACAGTCTCGTGGTCCAGGAGGGCCCGATCGAGATCATCGTGGTGGACTCCTACAGCACCGACGCGACCCGCGACATCGTCCGTGGATACGAGCAGCGATACGAGTTCGTCCACCTCTACGTCGTCGGCGGCACCCGCGGCACCGGGCGGAACTTCGGGATCCGGAAGGCTCGGGGCGAGGCCGTGGCCTTCATCGACGGCGATGCGATCGCGAACCCGTTCTGGCTCAAGGAGCTCCGGGAAGGGCTCGCCGGTCACGATATCGTCGCCGGCCGCACGATCCAGATCGGCTACCGTCCGTTCGAGGAGCTCGAGCGGGTGGAGCTGATCGTCGAAGGCACGGACGTCACCTATCCGTCGTCCAACTTGGCGTACCGCAAGTCCGTCTTGGCCGAGATCGGAGGCTTCGACGAGTGGTTCGTCACCGCGGAAGACATCGACCTGAACATCCGGGCGGTGCGGGCCGGCCATTCGATCGCCTTCCGCGCCGGGGCCATCGTGTACCATCGGACCCGCTCCTCGATCTACGACTTCCTCCGACAGGCGTTCTGGAACGGAGCGGGTCGGAAACAGCTGACCCTGAAACACGGGGTGCTCTGGAGCCGATACCGCCTCCGGGCCATGCTGCGGCCCAAGACGAACGTCTGGTCCTTGCTCCGTTTGAACGCCGCGCTCATGGGATACGTCGGTTACAAGTTCTTCGGGAAGCCGCTCCCTCCCTGAACCGCGAAACGCTTATGCGGGCTACCTAGCATGGCGCGCCCGCGTGTCCGAGGTCTCGGTCGTCATCCCCACGATGAACGAGGAGGCCTCGATTGGGCGGGTGATCGACGAGGTCCGGAAGGCCCTCGGCGGTCGCTTGCTCGAGATCCTCGTGGTGGACACGGATTCGCGAGACCGCACGCGCGAGATCGCGACGGCGAAGGGAGCCCGGGTCATCTCCGAGCCGCGGCGCGGATACGGGAAGGCCTACCAGACCGGGTTTCGGGAGGCCCGCGGGACGTACCTCGCGACCCTCGATGCCGACCTGACGTATCCGGCCGATCGGTTGCCGGACTTCCTCGCGGCGCTGGAATCCGGCCGGGCGGACTTCGTGTCCGGGGAACGCCTGTCGCATCTCGCGGGAGGCGCGATGAGCGGGATGCATCGGATCGGGAACGCGATCCTGAACGCGGCCTTCCACCTCCTCTTTCGGGCTCCGATCCGCGATTCCCAGTCGGGCATGTGGGCCTTCCGGCGGGCCGCCCTCTCCCAGATGCGGCTCGTCCACGAAGGCATGGCCTTCTCCGAGGAAATCAAAATCGAGGCGCTCCGCGTCGGATTGCGCTTCCTCGAGATCCCCGTCGACTATCGGGTTCGGGTCGGAGACCGGAAGATCCGGAGCATGAGCGACGCGATGAAAAACTTCGTGTGGCTCGTTCGGAAACGGTTCGGCTGGCATCCCGCGCCGCACTGATCATTCGGCCAAGATCTCGGCGAGTTTCTGCCACTCCCGGACGAAGCGGCGCGCGTCGAACGCCCCGTCGACGTATCGGTTGAGGGCCTTGTGGAATCCCGGGTCGACGTCCGCGGTCAGCAGCTGCCAGGCCTCCCAATGCTCCATCGATTTCCACGTCCAGGAGCCCTCGAGGTCGATGTGGTGCGGGCCGTGGTCCTCCCACCCGACGCGGACGGTCCCGAACTCCACCGCGAGTTCGTATACGACGCGGGCGAGCAGCACGGATTCCTCCTTCGGCATCGTCAGTTCGTGCCCCTTGCGCAGCCGCGACGGATATTGGATCCGCAGCGCGGACAGGCCTTCCGCGGCGGCGAGCGAGGCATTCGTCTTGTCCATCGTCAGGAAGAAGATGCCCTTGCGGAAATCGATGCCGCGGAGGAACGCCTTGAACTGGTCTCGGATCATCGAGTCGGCGTTGAGGATCGTGACGCCGTCGGGGGAAAGATGCAGCTGCTCCGGATTCGTCGGTCCGACGACGAGGACGCTGAGGCCTTGGTACCCTTCCGACCGCTTGAGCGTCGTGATCTCCTGGAGGGCCCGATAGCCGCGCCGCCCGGCGTGGGACAGCCGGCCGCCCTTCCGCATGTTCGCGGCGTTCTCGAGCTCCTTCATGACGACGCCGGGGATGACCAGCAGGATCCAGTTGATGCTCTCCTTGTACGGCCGCACGTGGATCCGAGAAAACTCATCGAGCAGATGCTCGCCGAGGATCGAGGCGTAGAGGATGTTCGTGTCGACGCCGAGGATGAGGTCCTCGTATTCGGCGAGGCGCCGGGCCGTCGCGGTGAGGCCGATCGGTTCGACGAACCCCGCGCATAGGAGCGCCGAGTTCAGCCAGTCCAGGTAGTCCGGGGAGGATTCCAGGACCTTCAGGTGGAACCCGGTCGGCGTGCCGAGGATCTCCACGAGAGGGAACTCCTCCCGCGATCCTCCGGGTTGGAGGGAGGCGACCGTGATGCGCTCGACGCGGCCTTTGATCGAGCCGAGCGCGAGCTGCAGCGCCGGGAATTCCGCGATCTGCCCCTTCTCGAGGAGTTCGCGGAAGCTCACGTCACGCCTCCGCGAGGAGGCGGTCGACCATCCACTTCGCGTCGAACTTCCGAATGTCTTCGTAGGTCTGCCCGAGGTTCACGAACACGACCGGCTTGCCGATCGTCTTCGCCATCGACAGGGCGGCGCCGCCTTTGGCGTCCGCATCGATCTTCGTCAGGACGATCCCGTCGATCCCGACGGCCTCGTGGAACTGCTTCGCCTGCTCGATCGCGTCGTTCCCCGCGAGCGCGTCGCCGATGTACAAGATGAGGTTCGGCTTCGCCACGCGTTTGATCTTCTTCATCTGGTCCATCAGATTCTGATTCGTCTGCATGCGCCCGGCCGTGTCGATGAGGACGACGTCCCGGCCGCGGGCGCGGGCATGTTCCACCGCGTCGAAGGCGACGGCCGCGGGATCGGCGCCGGCCTGGTGCTTGATCAACTTGAAGCCGACCGCCTCCCCGTGCTTCTCCAGCTGCTCGATCGCCCCCGCGCGGAACGTGTCCGCCGCGGCGACGACGCAGGTGAATCCTTTCTTCTGCAGGTGGTAGGCGAGCTTCGCGATCGTCGTCGTCTTGCCGGTCCCATTCACCCCAACGAACATGACGACGAACGGCCTCGGGCCTTTTTCGATGAGTTCGAAGAAGTCCACCGGGGGGACCGACAGGGCCTGGGTGATCGCGTCCCGGAGGGCCGCCTCGACGCCTTTCGCCAGAGTGACGTCGCGGGACACCCTCTTGCCCTTCAGGTCCTCCGCCAGGCGGTCCACGATCTCCTTCGCGACCGGAAAGGCCACGTCCGATTCCAGGAGGGCGATCTCGAGGTCGTAGAGGATTTCCTCGAGCTTGTCCTCCTTGATCTTGCGGCCCGCGTCTCCGATCGCGGCGGGGGTCGTTTCGGCCTCCGCCTTGTCCGTCCAGCCCGCGAGCCGCTCGCGGAGGGACTTGAACATCCTAGCTCCGCGGACCTGGCGGGGCTCCGGCCTGGAGGCGCTCGTACAGGTCCTGGACCGCGGCTCCCTGGGCCTCCGCCCGCCGTTGCAGCTCCGCAAGGCGTTGGCCGATCGCGTTCGCCGCCTCGGTGATCGACTTGAGCCGCGCGTCGAGCCGCTCGACCTGTTTCGCGATGTCGTCGTAGATCACGAGGTCCGAACCGATCGAGACGAACGCCTTGTCGACGTCCTTCGACTCGGCCGCGACGAACGAGTTCGCGCCGATCGGGACGAGGACCTCGGCCCCGCGGCCCGCCTGCCGATACTGGGTCAAGGTCTCCTTCGCCCGCAGGTGCTCCTCGAGCGAGATGCGGACCAGGTCCTGCTGCTGGGCCAAGGCCTCGATCTGCTCGCGGTATTGGTCGAGGACCGCGATGCCGCGACGGAGGTCGGACTCCCCGAGGCTCACGCGCCCGCCTCCAGGGCGTACCGGACCGCGTGGTCCTCGACCTCTTCCTTCGGGACCTCCTGGACGGTCGCGATCGTGACGTACTTCCGCGGCACGCCATGTTGGCTGCCGAGGATCGACAGGAGCTTCTCGCGGGCCGCCGCGTCGTCCTTCGCGGCGAGTTCCTTCGCGAACGGCTGCCAGGCGCGCCCCATGCGGAAGCGGCCGCTGATTCGAAACGCCTTCATGGAACGTCGAGTCAAGGGACCAGGCTACTTAAGAACTTGCTCGGGTCAGCGGGCCTCGGCCAGGGAGGCGCGGAAATGCTCGAGCAGATCGTCGGCGAGCTTCCTCGTGATGCCCTTGACGGACATCAGGTCCTTCGCGGTCGCCTTCGCGAAATCTTCCGCGGTCTTGAACCCGGCATCGATTAAGGCCTTCGCACGCGCCTTGCCGATTCCCTTGATGCCGAACAGGTCCTGGTAGATGCCGGAGTCGTCTACCTTCGCCGCCTGGAGCTCGAGGATGCGCCGCTGGATCCCTTCGTCCCCGGGGCTGCGCTTGAGCGCCTCCGTGTACGCGCGGAGGGCATCGTCCTCGCGCCCCATCTTGACCAGCACGTCTCCCTGGGCGGCCCACGCCTCCTCGTCGTTGGGATAGAGCTGCGTGAGATGATCGAACGCGTCCAAGGCGGTTTCAAGGTCGCCTTCCGCGAACAGGATGTTGCCGCGGTTCAGGAGGGCGGAGGCGTTGTTCGGTTGCACGCCGAGGACCAGGTCGAGGCAGTTCACCGCCTCCTGAGGCTTCCCGCTCCGCCGGTACGCGACGGCCTTGCCGATCAGAGCGTTCACGTTGCTCGGCTCGACCTCGAGGATGTCGTCGAACAAGGAGAGGGCCTGCGTGTAGTTGCCGCTCGCGCTCGCGATGAGCGCGCGGCTCAGGAGGCCCGGCACGTCGACGCGGACCTCTTCGATCTTCTGCCGCAGGTTCCCGTTCTTCGGGTCCAGGGCGGCCGCCTCCTCGTACGCCGCGAGGGCCTCCGGTCGACGGCCGAGGTTCGTCAGCGCGTCGCCTTTCATCTCGAGGGCCGCGGGATCGTTCGGCCGGAGCCGCAGGAGTTCCCCGACGGCCTCGAGGCACTCCCGCCAGCGGCGTTCGTCGGCGTAGATCCGCACGATCATCCGATGGGCCGCGAAGTTCCTCACGTCATTCCGCAGGATCCCCTTGTACACTTCCAGGGCCTCTGCCTTCCGATTGAGACGCGTGAGGCACGAGCCTCGACCGAGGAGCGCGGGGAGATACGTCCGGTCGATATCGATCGCCGACTCATAGGCCTCGAGGGCGTCCTCGTAGTTCCCTGCGGCGGCGAGACCCTCGGCCTTCTTCGCGAGGCTCGCGGGCGTCTCGGGCTGCCGGACCACGGGCCGCGGAGGGGGCGGAGCCGGTTCCGCGGGCGCGGTCGCGGCTCGCCGCGGCGAGATCGGAGGGGACGGGATGGAAACGGGAGCCGAGGCCGGATTCACAGGTCTTGAATCCGAAGCGACAACGGTGGCGGGGGCGATCTCGCGCTCCGGCTCAGGCCCCTGATTCGTGGCTTGCACGGTCCCGTCGTACACGCGCTCGTCCTCGTCCAAATTCGCGGCCACGGAGAGGCTCGCGGACTTCGTCCGATCGCGGACCGGACGGAGGACGATCCACCACGACGTCTCCGTCACCCCATACAGGAAGAGCAGGAAGGGGACGGTTGAAAAGAGCGTCGGAACGACGCCTTTCTCGAGCACGAAGGTGAGGAAGGTGGAATTGCCGACCTGATTCTGGAAGATGAGGGACCACGTCGCGGACGCCGCCCACATCCTCGGTTCGACGTCGAGCGTGCCCCGTTGAGTCGCGTTCAGGTCCGCCATCGAGACGTTCACGCCGTTTCGCGTGAGCGTGACGAGTGCATGTCCGCTCGTCACGACCACGGTAGCGTGGGTGACGAAGGAGACGCCGAGCGGGTCAGGGCTCGTGAACGTCACGACTTCTCGGTTCCGCGGATCGATCTGCACGACCTGCGGCGCGTCGGAGAACAGCGTGGCCACGAGGGACGGGGTGACGGCGAGGAGCAACGCGACCGCCAGGCCGATCGCGAATCCGGCCGTGCGGATCGCCCGGGCCATGGAGGACTTCGCCATCAGGTACCGCTGCCCGTCCCTCGGCGCGTGCTTGATCTCGAGATGTCGGAGGAACAACCCGATGATCGCCGAGACGAAACCCATGATCAGGCAGAGTTCGATGATGCCATTGACCGGGAGGAAGAGCGGCTTGATCCGCGCCCCCTCGCTGTCCAGCCTCGCGAAGATGAGGACGAGCGTGAGGGCGATGATGCCCGCGAAGACCGCTTTGCGGATCCGGCGAATGCGCAAGAGACGGTCCGTTCCCTGGATTCTGTCTGCGTACCGCGACATTGGCGACTAGGCCTCTGGCTCCTGTCCGAGCGCCTTCTCAGAGGGTGGTCAGGAATTAGGCTTAACGCCGTCGTTATCAGTCACGGGACGAGCAGCCGGGCCGCCAAGGCGCTGTCCTCCACGAGCCGCCTCCCCTCGTAAACCAGGACTCCCACATCGGTCTCTGGTGACCAGCGGAACCCGCAGCACCGCGGGGAGGGAAAGGTCCCCCGGTGGCCGTTGTGCTGGTGGGCCATGCCCGCGAGGCCCCCGAAGCCTGCCCAAGGGCCGCGGCTTGGATCGTGCACGGCGGTTGGTTTAGTTCGTAGCGGGCTTGAACCCGCGTGCGGGTACTATTCGCGCAGGAATGCCAGGACGCAAAGGACGCATTACGGAGACAGAATCCGGTCACGTGTCCCATCACCATTATCCTCCAACGCGGCATGACCAACGTTGGTTGTTGTATGATTGACGAGTTGCTATTGGGGAACTTCAAGGGTATTCGAGAATTGCAACTGAAGCTCCGAAAAGTCACTGTCCTGATCGGGCCGAATGGCTCCGGGAAGTCTTCGGTCCTTCAAGCGTTGGCGCTCCTCAAACAATCGTTGCGGAACACCAACCTCGTTTTGAATGGAGACGAGGTTTCGCTCAACTCTTGGAAGGACACCATTTTCAGGGGCGACGCTCAGAACGAACTGACAGTTTCGATTGTCGGCGGGCTGGGATGGGGGATCGAGTCCCGCTACGCTTGTACCATGAAATTTCGAAACGCCAACGTTTCTTCGGTGAGGGCCGTCACGAAGCTAGACGGCAAAACCTTCGATGCAGTTTGGGAGTCCCAGGGTGGACACAAAATTGGCACACTTAAGGTCGGAAAGGCCTCGTTCCTTCAGTACGCTGCTAGCGCACAAATCGGGAACCTCTTCTCCATTGCAGGCGGAAACGTGGGGGCCGATGAGCGGACGGAGTACGACAAGGTGGCCAACGAGACAAGCGACACCTTCAACAAGCTTAATCAACAGCTGACTCAGGACATATCCAGCTTCTTGTTCCTGGGTCCGGTTCGTGGCTTCACTGCGCCAACCTACGACTTCCTGGGTGGTCCTTCGGCCAGCTTCCTTTCTCCCAGACAGGACGCGACTCCGCCTTCTCGAATGCTTTCGACCATGGCGTATCGTAAGGAGATTGTGCGAGCAACTGACGAGATGACTAGGTTTCTGTTTAGCATTGGATCGGACCTGGCCTTCGACCCTCCTCAGCGGCCCTACCTGGAGGCGGTCCACGATGGCTTCACTATAAACGCTATCAACGAGGGTTCCGGTTTCAATCAGCTCGCACTCGCGCTGTCACAGTTCGCAGCCGTCCCAAACAACTCAACCATCGCAATCGAAGAGCCAGAAATCCACCTGCACCCGGAGATGCAACGAAAGCTGATTACCTTGCTCATTGCGAAGGCAAAGGAGACTCAGAAGCGACTGATCTTTACGACGCACAGTGAACACATTCTACTTGCGATTATCGGTGCAATGATGAAAGGCGAACTTGCCGCGTCCGATCTGTGCATCTACCAGTTCTCGAAGACGGAGCGCGGTGTCGAAGCCAAGGAGACCTCAGTATCCGACAAGGGAATCATCGACCCACCGTTGAAGGATTTCTTCGAGACGAACGTCAGCGAACTTCGCGACCTGCTCCAATCCATGAGCAGGTGAGAATGATTGAGAACCGACTTCGTGATCGACGAAAACGTACTCTTTTTCGCGCACAGAGGAACAGACCCTCAAGGTAGGCCCTCTCATCATTCCGCTGCACTGCTCACCGAGATTTCCGTAAATGGTCACCGGGTGTGCTTCAGCAAAGAGACTCTTGCTCGGTACTCTTCAAAACTAGATTTGCTCAAGGGCGAGATCGCAATTGCGGTCAACGTGCCGAAAATCTTCTGGGGGCTGCTCGCGAGTAAGCTGCAAGGGAGAGAGGTAGATACCTCCTCGGTTGACGCCCCAAAGGAGATAAACGCAAAGGATGCACCCTTCGTCACCGTCGCGATTGCCGCCAGCCCGTCCATATTGGCGACCTACGATAGTCCGCTTCTTCACGAAATGGACGACGCCGATCTTGCTTCGCAGAAGGTCCGGGGTTTACTGGTGCGTCAAGCCTTGGAGGAAGCACGCAAACCGGACTGCTGAGCGAGACGGTAGGCGGTGGACTTGCGGTCGGCTCTTCGAGGCGCGGATTCCGTCTCAGTTTCAATCATCGCCAGACCGGACCCTGTTCCAGATCACAGCCATCCGAAGGTATCGTTCCGGGTTGAGAGTTTGGAACCCCTGCCCGTGCTCCCGGAACACCGAGTCCACCGTCTGGGGCTCCACCGAGCGCCTGATGCCCCGGACCCAGTTCTCGGTGCGGCCGCGCTTCGCTCGCATGTATGCCCGGAACGAGTCCTCAACCCACTCCCGTTCGAGTTCCTCCTCGCTCGGAGCAGCCTTGGCCATGGCTGCGGGATTATGCTGAGCCGGATGAAGACCCTCAGGGAGTAAGGCGAAAGTGCCGACCCGCGGGGAGGTTGCTGCCGGTCCTATTCCCCGAATTGCCTCAGACGCAATCTCCCGAGCCGTTAAGTAGCCATCTTGTCCGTGCAGCCCTTATGAGACCCTTGTCGTTGGCGCTCCTGTTGCTATTCGGTGTCTCAGCACTTTTCTATGCTCAGGCCCTGAATCTGAACGATCGAGGATTTGTTCTTGCGATCTTGATCGGTCTTGTGGGGGCATACCTAGTCTTCTCCAAACGATTTTCCGGGTCAGAGACCGCCGGGCAAATCTTGTTGGGTATTTCTGTGTCTCTCATTGTTGCCGCGCTGTTTAGTCTACAGAAACCGAAACCGCTGTTTCCCCGAAACAGCTGCATCCCCACTGAAAGAAGTCGACGAGTCGGCGGAGCGACCCCGCGCTCCCTCCAAGATCGTGGACCGCGCCGTCGGCCTCCAATCCTGCGCATCACGTCTGCATTGAAGACGACGTGTGCCTGCTTGTCCACTCGTGGTCACCGAAAGGTTCCTTGTACAGAGCATGACGATGAGGTCCTGAGTGGCCTTTGGGCAGGTCGCATTGTTGCCAGCAGTCGGGCACGCGACACTTCGATTGACAGTGCATCGAGCGGCGCCTCCTCGCTACCGACGGACTGCGGAAAGGGATATATCCCCTCGTCCTCGTATCTTCAAGCATGTCGGATAAGTCCGACGGGGATAATCATGCAAACCAAGGCAATCCCAACAACGATGCGTACTGGGAGAGCCGCGGACTGGATGAGCGCCCCGACGACTGGGAAGACCTGGCCGAAGGGGACAAGGGACGCGAGGACAAAGACGACGAGTGATCGTCGTCGCTCTCGTGAGCTATAGCGAGACAAGTCCGAAACGACTACACCAAGCCCCATGTGGGGCGTGCGCGGAAGCGCACAAGGGCGGCTTTCGAGTCGCCCGTTTTTCTTCCATTCAGGTTTTCAGATTCGGAATTTTCGTCGCAGGGCCCGGATTAGCTTGACCGTAGCAAGCGGTAACCCCGCGGTCGTCCGCGAGTCGTCCACGAGGTGGGACGCGAAGGCCCGGAGGAAGACCTTCGAGAACAAATCGTCCCGAGCATCGTACTGCTGGTTCGCCAGCAGGAGGGCTTCGTGGCTATGGAGGTAACTCCGATGGCTCGGGCCGGTGGGTGGCTCAAGATCGTCAGCGACATTCGCCGCGAAGGAGCCGACTCCCGACCAGAAAAGAGCCTCAATCAGGTTTGGCTCCTCGCCTCGCCGCCGCTTGAATGCAACGTACTCCTCGTACCCGATGATCGCACCGCGCTGTGCGTGGTGACTTCGGCTCGGCATTTTCTCGCTCTCCTTCAGGTACGCTCCGGGTATTTGGACCCTGCCCTGGGTGGTATGAAGAACCGCGAAACTACCCGTGTCGGCGCGTTCGCGGTGCGACTTGGCTAATCCGGTGAAAGAGATATCTGTGCTCGGACATTGCGGGCAGCAGGGGAGTCCGTGGCAGCCCAGTCCTCCCCCAAACAAGTGCTCCCGACGGGGAACGAATGTTCACACGGCAACCCTCGGCCCTCCATGAAGAACAAGACGAAGGATCGATGGTACTAAGGCATCTTCTGGATGAGCCTGGAAAGCGTTAAGCGCCGACTGTCCCATCCGTGAATCGTCCTCAATGACGGGGTGGTGGGGGAATTTCGGGAATTGGCTAAACTCACCGCAAGGGTGGATCTTCTACGTTGTGATTTTGGTTTTCCTTGTGTCGATTCTAGCTAACCTCGTCGGTTACGTGGCCCGCCGTCGTGAAGGAGGTGCGAAGAAGGTCGGTTATGGGGGAATGGTCGCCCTTGTGGGAGCAGTCATCACGCTAACCGCGATAGCCTCTCTGCCGTGGGAGAGCTACGCGTCATTCTCCTGCGCTGAGTGCGGTTGGTCCTCAGCCGGTTTTGGCTATGGGCAAGGGTCCGCTGCCATCTTCGTCCTGGTGACTGGTCTGTTGTGGTTCACACTGTTCGGGATTCCTAGGAGAGTCGCCGCGGTCCTGGGGTTTGCCTGGGGAGTATTGGCGCTCGTTCTTGCTCTTCAGGCGTTTGGGCGCATCGCCGCGGAGGCAGCCACGGCCCACCCCTTTGGAGTTTACTCTATCGAGTACGGCGTCTACGTGGGTATCTTTGGGCCTATCACCTTGCTCGCCGGTGTGACCCTCGCGTTCGTGAAGACGAAGGCGCCCATCGCGACGGAACCAATCGCCGAGGACACAGATCGCCTCTGACTCCCTGAGTCGGAACGTTCCTAAGAGCCAGTGTAGAAAATCGGGGCGGACGGTGCAAACCGACTTACCGTCCGCTCGTATGCTCCCGACGGGGAGTCAACGTCCGGGGGTTGACGAGGTAGCAGGGACCGGAGAGCCGCGATCTGGTCGGGGGTCATCTGCCGGATGAGGTCCAGCGGATCGACCAGTGTCTGGGTCGATGGAATCTGTGGCATACCTCTACGCACACCGGCTCTTGGAAGTGATAATATCTTCAAGACCTCCTTGCGGGCAGGCGGTCCGAAAATTGATAGCGGAGAGGTGTCCCATGGGTCGGGGAGCCCGGTGAATGGGTTGCTAGGCCTCTGGCACGACCGTAGCGAGTCCCCTGGCCGCGAGGAAGATCGCCAGGTACTGCGGTACGTCGTTTACTCCAGGTGCCAAGTTAAACACTTCGCCCCGAATCTCCATCGTGATTTTATTCTTGAGATTCACGCGGATCCGGTCCTCCGTCCACGTCTTCGGCACGGCGTCGCGGAGCGGACGGAAATCGTCAATCGCGCCGCGGGAGAGCGTCACGACCTGCAACCCGGTCTTGCCGTGCAGGGAGGACGGCATGCGGATGAGCCGCTTGATGTCCGAGGTGACAGGCTCGTCCGTCTCACCCCGCTGGACGATCCCTTCCAGCGACACGCCGGCCTGGGCCTCGTCGCGGACCGGTTGCAGCTCCTTGACGAGTCGGATGATCAGGTCGCGGCTCCGGTCGGAGAGGGACTCGATCTGGCCCTCTCGTAGGCGATCGATGCCCCGGATGATCCGCGGCTTGGTCGCCCGCGGCTTGAACAGGTTCTCGTACAGATTGGACGCGTCCGCGTCGGTCACCCCTTCGAACGAGGTCAGGAACTTGATCGCCTCGTTCGGGCTGAGTCCCTCGAGCTTCGCCGCGAGGCCGTTGACCCCGCGCATGATCTTGCCTCGCCATCCGGGATCCTCGGACGTCGGGGCGACGAGTCGCGTCTTCACCCGCGTATGACCTTGGAAGTCCTTTCGGTCGAACGCGGATTCCCGAAAGACCGAGCCGACCTCGAGCCCCTTTCCCGTGACGTAGTCGACGATCTCGCGACGTTCGTGCGAGCCGAGCGACCAGACCCGCTCGTCGAAGACATGGATGTGATAGCCCCGCCCGCCCGAGAACACGAGGCGCATCGACTTCGGGTCGAAGCCGAAGTCCGATTGCAGGAAGTCGTCGTAGAGATGCACGATCTTCAGGCGGATCGCTTCGAGCATTTCCGGATACGACATCGAGGCCGCCTTCGGCAAGTGGTCCGCGTCCAGGTCGAAGACGAGATCGGCCCCCAGCCATCCCTTCTCCTCCATCGTCGGAGCGTTCGGATGGTCGTAGTACGCACTCGAATAGTAGGCGTGGGTCGGCACCCGGGAAACCAGGAAGTCTTTCAGCTCTTCCTCCTTCGAGAAACCGAGATGCCGCTGCACGATCCCGGGCGTCCAGAACATGAAGCCGAACTCGCGCCGGCCGAAACGGTCCGGGAGGGTGGGTTTCGTGCACTCGTAGTATCGGTGGAACTGGGACCGAAGGAACCGGGTGGTGGCCTCTTTCGCGGGGTCCGCGACCGCCATCCCGGCCGCCATCGAGGCCATGCCCTTAAGGGTTGGCGGGAGGTTGGCGGACTGAGACCTATCAGAGGACGTCGGGTTCGGAGCGGCCTCGAACCGGGTGGCGAATGAATCGGATTCTGGCCTGGCTGGAGATGTTCGGGCTGTTCGCCCTTCTCTACGTCGGGATCCCCTATGCGGGCCTTCGGATCGACCGAATCTTGGGCCTCCCCCCGCTGCCAATCTTCGTCCTCGGGTTGGGACTCATCCTTCTCTCCATCGGTGTCGCGATCTTGGCGTGGTGCTTCGCGCTCTTTTCCCGGGTCGGCCACGGCACCCCGAATCCGGCGATGCCCCCGGAATCGCTCGTGACGATCGGTCCGTACGCATGGACCCGAAATCCGATCGCCCTCGGGCATGCGACGGCTTTGATCGGCCTTTCGTTGTTCCTCGGGTCCGTGTTCGCCGCGGTCATCGTCGTCGTGCTCGCCTTCCCCGTCCACCTCGCGATGCTGCGAGAAGAGCGAACCCTGGAGGCGCGATTCGGCGACGCGTATCGGTTGTACAAGATCTCGGTGCCCCGTTGGGTGCCGCGACCTTGGAGGCGCTAGAGTTGGACGGAGACGCTCGCGCTCGCGTTCGGGCCGGCCGCGGGGGTTCGGAGCTGTTGGAGATGGACGACCTGGACGGGCACTCCAGCCAGCTGGTGCAGCAGACCGTCGACGTGACCCTCACCGACGACCGCAACGACGTTCCCTTTCGATTCGGCAAGCCCTCGGATCGTCCCGGCCATCGCGATGTCCCGCTCGTCGATCAGGATGCGCTTCGCCGTCGGCAATTCCCGCGCGAATTCTTGGATGAAGCCGGCCTCGTCCCGATAGAACCGCTGCAACTCGGCTTCGACTCGCTCCTTCCGCGTGAACAGGCCGCTGACGGTCGACGCGAGGAGACGGCCCCGTTCCCGGAATGACATGTCCGTCCAGACCCGCTGCAGGACCGCGCGCGAGTCTTGGTCGATCAGGGCAATTTCGGCGCCAATCTCCTGGGCCGCGCGAGCCGCCGCCACCATCTCGTCGCCGACCTCGACGCCGTACTGACGGGCGATCCGGATCTGGAATTGGGCCAACAGGGCAAGGGGGGACAGGCCACGGCCTCGCGGGGCGCGGTTCAGCAGGGCGTTGTAACGGATCGGGTCTAATTCCAGGGCCACGACCCTCGGACGACGGGCGAGGATCTCGGCACGGATGGACCGGCCGATGTCGAAGACATGGCCGACGCCGAGGAGCGTGATCATTGGGCCGACTCAAAGGACGGCAGCGCTTAACCCTTTCTCACATCTCTCGGGAGAATCGGAGCGATTCGCCAGTTTTGTCCCAGAGAAATCGGTCGGAAAGCCCGGAGGGAACGATGACGACCATCGGGCTCGGGATCATTCTCGCGACGCTCTCTGCCATTCTCTTCGTCGCCCTTCGCCTCGTCCGGCGGGGGGCTTGCAAATCCGGTTCTGCCGCGCGTGGGGACGTCGGGTCCCATTCGATGCTCTCCTGTGCTCCTATTGCGGGCATCAGTTTCGGCCCTGAAGCCGCCAGCGCGTCTCACCTGGACGTCCGCTCTCGCACGATCCGTCCGTACATGCGGACAATCTCATCCGCGCGGACGCGCCCTTGTCGCATCGTCCGCAGTCGCGTCCGGATATGATGCACGACGGCCCGGTCCTTGCCGAGGTCCACGATCTCCCCGATCTCGAATTCCTCATCGGGCGCGGCGAGGACGTCGTGCGGGACCGTCCGGTTCCCTTTGTTCACCGAGAATTTCACGCGGACTTGGTCGATCCGTTTGGCCCAGATCGTGTCGACCGCTTTCGCCGTTGCGGCGTCGACCCGCCGGCCTCCCGATTCGATCGCGGTGACCGCGATCCGGGTGTCGCCCAAATCGAGCTCTTCTCCGAGCGCAACATCCTCGTCCGGGGAGAATTCGAGGGACGTTTTCTCCGAGCGGTCGAGCCAGGACAGAATGAGGGGGACCACGATCGGCTTTGGTTCGCGCGTCACGACGTTCGAGGTCGCGTCGCACTTCGAGCACCTCACGACGCCTTCGAAGACGATCTCATCTTTTCCCCCGATCTTGCCGCGGAGGACCCGGTGAGGCACGACCTCGCCGCAGTTCGGACACTTGAGGACCAGGGCGCTCGGCGCAGACATCGTCGATGTTCGGAACGCACCGGTCCCCCTAAGGATTTGCGTTCCTGACCGGCATCCGGAAGGCGTCACACGAACTTGTCGAGGATCCTCGCGATCTTCTCCGCCGCGTGGCCGTCCCCGAACGACTTCGACTTCGTGCCTTCGGGATTGAAGTTCCGAATCGCGTGGAGGATGTCTTCCGTCTCGCTCCCGACGAGGGCGTTCCACCCGTCCTCCATCGTCTCCATCCATTCCGTCTCGTCGCGGAGGGTGACGCACGGGACGCCGAAGAAGTAGGCCTCCTTCTGGACGCCGCCGCTGTCCGTCACCACCTTGGCCGAGGCCATCAGCAGGGCGATGAAATCCAGGTAGTCGACCGGCTCGATCGCTTTCACCTTCGCCGTGAGGCGGTCCCACAGCCCGAACGCCGCCAAGTTCTTGCGGGTCCGCGGATGGACCGGGAACACGACCGGGCGCCCCGCGTTGACGAGGGCTTCGACGATCGAAGAGAGGGTCTCCTTCCGGTCCACGTTCTGCGGGCGGTGGAGGGTGACGAGGATGTATTCGCCCCGGGTCAGGCCGAGCCGGGCCACCGTGTCCCGCGACCGGGCCGACTGGGCGCTCTGCAAGGCCACGTCGTACATCACGTCCCCGACGAGGTGGACGCCGCGGGTGATCCCTTCGCGGGTCAGGTTGCTGACCGCGGTCTCCGTCGGCGCGAAGAGGAGGCTCGACAGATGATCGGCGACGACGCGGTTCACCTCCTCCGGCATCTCCCGGTTGAAGGACCGCAGGCCGGCTTCCACGTGTCCGAGGGGCATCCCCATTTTCGCGGCGACGAGGGCCCCCGCGAGCGTCGAGTTCGTGTCGCCGTACACGAGGACGAGGTCCGGCCTCTCCTTCTCGAGGACGTCCTCGAGGCCTCGCATCATGTCGGCGGTCTGCCGGCCGTGGCTCCCGCTCCCGACTCCGAGGTTGTAGTTCGGCCGGGGGATGTCCAGGATTTCGAAGAACACATCCGACATGTTCTCGTCGTAATGCTGCCCCGTGTGGATCAGGATCTCTTCGTGGTGCTGCCGAATCTCGCGGCTCACCGGCGCGGCCTTGATGAACTGAGGTCGTGCGCCGACGATGCTCGCAATTTTCAAGGCGCACAGGACGGGCTCCGCGGCCTATAAGCGTTCTGGCCAAAGGGCCTCCGGACCGGGAGAAATCGAGCCTGCGACGCCAAATTCCAGGAGGCGTCTCGCGCTTCGTATTGCGGTGCGCAAGCGCGGTTGAAACCTTTATCCGAAGCTCGCATCATGAGCGCGGCCGTGAAGGTCGCGGTGATCGGCCTCGGCTACGTTGGCGTGCCTCTCGCGGCCGCGGTCGCGGCGACCGGCGCCAACGTCGTGGGCATCGACATCGATTCGGAAAAGGTCGAATCGATCAACGCCGGTCGCAGCCCGCTTCGCGGTCGAGAGCCGGGATTGAACGAGCTCGTCAAGGCGACGGTTTCCAAACGAAAATTCCACGCGAGCCTCGATCCAGCGGACGGCGCGAACGCAGAGGTCGTCGCGATCTGCGTCGAAACTCCAATCGAGCCGTCGACCCGCGATCCGTCGCACAAGGCTCTGAAGGCGGCGATTTCCAGCATCGGTCCGCATCTCAAGCGCGGTGCCCTCATGACGATCGAGTCGACCCTCGCTCCCGGGACGATGGAGTCCGTCGTCCGGCCGGCCCTGGAGCGCGCCTCGAAGATGAAGGTCGGTCGCGATCTCCATCTCGTCCACTGTCCCGAGCGACTGACGACCGGCAAGCTCCTGCACCATCTCTCGGAGCTGCCGCGGATCGTCGGAGCAAACGAGCCGGTCGCCCTGCGGAAGGCGCTCGCGTTCTACAAGCGATTCGTCAAGGCGGAGATCCATTCGACGGATTGGACGACCGCGGAGGTCGTGAAGACCGCCGAAAACGCGTACTGGGACGTCCAGATTGCATTCGCCAACGAGGTCGCGTTGATCAGCGAGGAACTCGGCGTGGATGCGTACCGGGTTCGGGAACTCGTGAACACCTGCCCGTTCCGCATGATGCTGATCCCGGGAGCGGGCGTGGGAGGCCATTGCATCCCGAAGGATCCGTGGCTCCTGGTGTCCCCCGCGGTCCAGACGAAGCCAGAGCTGATCCCGACGGCCCGATCCGTGAACGACTTCATGCCGCGGCGGATGGCGCGGCTCGTCGAGGAGGCCCTCTCCGCGGCGGGTCGAAAGATCAAGGGATCGCGCGTCGCGGTCCTCGGCTTCGCGTACCGGGAGAACACGGACGACACGCGCAACACCCCGGCGAAGGAGATGATCCAGGAGCTCCGCCGCCGGGGAGCGGACGTCGTCATCCACGATCCCCATGCGCGGACCGAGCGAGGCTACACGATTAACCGAGACCTTCGGATCACGGCCCGCGGCGCGGACTGCCTCGCGATCGTCACGGCGCACGACGCATATCGCAACCTCGACCTGAAAGGCCTCAAGCGGACGATGCGACGCCATGTGATCGTGGACGGCCGGAACGTCTTCTCCGGCTCCGACGTCGTGAAGACCGGGTGGGTGTACCGGGGGATCGGGAAGGGTCAGTTCTGATGTCCCGGAGCGGCCGCTAAGTCTCCACGATGTGCGTGCACACGCTGTCCCCGGACGCGATCCACTTCCCGCGAGTTACGCGTTTCGCCCGGAGGGCCTTCCGGATGAGTTCCGCGTGGAACCCGGCGCACACGAGCTCCCGGTGGACCTGAGCGACCCGCAGGATCGGGCAGTTCCGACTCGTCAGGGTGAGTTCGCCGGCAGACCGGTTCGCACTCACCTCGAACTTTAGGTCGTTCAAGAGGTTCGCGGCATGCGAGGTGCGGCGCGCCCCCTTGGCTCCTGCGAGTGGGAGGGCCATTCGATCGACCTGTTTCGACAGCAGATCTCGCGCAAATGCTTCGCCTCGCTCCTCGACGATCGTAGTGAGCAAGCCGTTCAAGATCGCATCATACCGTCGCGGGAAAAGCTCGAGGCCCTCGTCGGTGATCCGATAGTGTTTCTTCGGACGTCCTCGCGCCCCTCGAACGAACTCCTCCCGGACGAGCCCCATCTCGATCAACCGTTCGAGATGCTTGCGCGCCGCACTCACCTGGATCCCGAGCCGCGATGCGATCGCTTGGGCCGGGCGAGCTTCCTCTCGGAGCGCAGTGAGGATGTCCGTCTTGGTCGGTCCGAGGGCGTGAAAGTCCGTCATGAGGTGTCATACTTTAGACACAAGAAGGTATTTAAAGTTCGGGCGATATTAAACACCTATAGGTGTCTAAATGACCGCCAAGGCGATCGGACGGAACCGACGCCTCGTCTTGGCGACCGTCGTGGCTGCGATCCTCGTGGCCACAGCGGCGGTCGCCATCACCGGGGCGTTCGCGGGCGAGCAGAAGTTGTCGGCTGGCGCGTTTCATGACGCGATGCGGAAGATCTGGGAGGACCACGTGACCTGGACGCGACTTGCGATCGTCAGCTTGGTCGCCGGCCTCGCGGACACGAACGCGACCGTGGGCCGACTGATGCAGAACCAAGCGGATATCGGGAACGCGATCCGGCCGTTCTACGGCGACGCCGCGGGAGACCATCTGACGGCGCTCCTGAAGGACCACATCGCGATCGCGGCCGAGATCATCCTGGCCGCCAAGGCGGGGAACCAATCCGGCGTGGATGACGCCCGAGGCCGTTGGTACGCCAACGCCGACGCGATCGCATCCTTCCTGTCGGGAGCGAACCCGAAGAACTGGAGCCTGCAGATGATGCAGCACATGATGCACGAGCACCTGGACCTCACCTTCCAGGAGGCGGTCGCGCAGTTGACGGGCGACTACCCGGCGAGCGTGGCGGCGTACGATGCCGTCCATGGCCAGATCCTCGGCATGGCCGACATGCTCAGCGCGGGCATCATCGACCAGTTCCCGCAGATGTTCCACGGCCCCGTCCCCGCCTAGGCGGGGCCCCTTTCCCGCCTCACGTGAGCTGGACGAGCTTGCCGGTCCGGTGCGATTCCGTCGCGGCAATCGCGACGCGGAGCGTCTCGACCGCATCTTCGCCGGGCACGAGGGGCGGGCGCTTCTCCCGGATCGCATTCAAGAAATCCTCGAGCTCGCGGCGCAGGGGCTCCTCCTTTCGCACGTGGATTTTCTGTTGGTGGTGTTCGAGCGGAATCTGGTACAGGTTGAACGGATCGAGAGGTCCGAGCGTGCTTGAGCTCACCGTGACCGACTGCTCGGTGTAGTCGACCTCGACGAAGTTCTTCAGACAGGTGAGCGCGAGCTTCCGGACTTTCATCGGCGTGAGCCAGTTCACCTCGACGAAGCCGTGGACGCCGTTGTGGAAGCGCAGCAAGACGTTCGCATGGTCCTCGAAGTTCCCGTGGAGCTTCCGGCCGCCGAGGGCGAAGACGCTCTCGACCGGCGCGCCGACGAGGTACCGGAGGACGTCGATCTCGTGCACGCCGAGGTCCATCACCACGCCGATGTCTCGGACGCGTCCGGGGAAGGAACTCACCCGGCGCGCCGCGGCGGTCACGAGGTCCCCGTATTGGCCCTCCTGCACGTGTCGTTTGACCGCGGCGATCGCGGGATTGTGTCGTTCGATGTGGCCGACCGCGAGGGTGACGCCGGCCTGTTTCGCGGCATCGACGATCCGTTTCGCCTCCTCGACCGTGGCGGCGAGGGGCTTCTCGACGAGGACGGGGATGCCCGCCCGGATGACGTCGAGGGCGACCTTCGCATGGTGCTCCGTCGGGACGCACACGCTGACGGCGTCGAGTTCCTCCTTCAGGAGGTGCGTGGCGTCGGTATAGTAGGAGACGTTGAATCGGTTCGAGACGACGCCGCCGGCCTTGACGTCGGGGTCGGCGATCCCCACGACGTCGGCGATCTCGGAGTAGACCCGGACGTGGTTCTGGCCCATCGAGCCGACTCCGATGACGCCGACCCGCATCAGCGCCGCCACGGAAACGGCGAATCGACATCGGCTTATAAACGCGCGATGGTTCGCATGGCGCGACATCGGCCGCAGGAACCCCGGAGCGAGATCCCTGGGCCCATCGTTCGGGCGATGACGAAGCGTTCATATCGGTTCGCGGCTTCGGTTGGCCCGTCAGGTGATCCGATGGCGATCGACCCGGTGTGCGAGAAGCCCGTGAATCCGCACAACGCGTACTGGATGATCTGGTACAAGGGCGCGCCGTACTACTTCTGCAGCGAAGACTGCCAGATGAAATTCGATCGGAAACCGGAACACTATCGACTCGCGGCCTTGGAGCGACACGAGAAACAGGCCGTCTACTGAGTCCTCGTTGCGTTCACTCAAAGCTTCGGAGCGCTTCCGCCGGTGGCATGTTCGCCGCGCGGAAGGCGGGGCTCGCAGTCGCGAGGACCGAACCGAAGAATGCGATGCCCCCGAGCAGTGCGAGCCGCGTCCACGGGATGATGAACGAAGCCTGGCCCTCGAAGAACCGCAGGAACAGGTCGTAGGAGAGGGCGATGCCGAGCGCGACGCCCATTGCGATCCCGGTCAAGGCGATGAACGACAGCTCGAAGAGGGACGACCGAAGGACCATCGACTTGCGGAACCCGAGCGCACGCAGGGCGCCCGTCTCCTGTCGCCGTTCGACCACGTTGCGCATCGTGATCACGCCGAGGCCCGCGATCCCGACGATGAGGCCGAGGGCGAGGTAAGCCTGCAGCAGGTTGAACACGCCCATCGTCGTCTCGAGGATCTGGTTGATGAGGCCCTGGATGTCCAAGGTGATGAGCTGGTACGCCAGGAAGTACCGCTCCAGATCGTGGCCGGCCTTCGTCACGTCGACGCCGTCCTTGACTTGGAAGTAGAACAGGCTCGCGGCCTCCATCCCGACGTCCGCCTTCACGGTGGCGGCGGAGACCCAGAGGCCCTGCGCGAACTGCTCATACAGGATGCCGATCACCCGAACGGTCCGCGTCGCGCCGGTCGCATTCGTGTACCGGAACACATCGCCGACAACGGCGGAGAAACTCCCGAAGTTCGGGCCGAAGTTATTCGGGACGACGGATCCGTCGAGGATCGCGACGTCCGCGTTTGACTGGATCGCAGCCCAGGCCGCGGCATCGTCGGAGTAGTTCGCGGCGCGGGCCTGAAGCGACAGCGGTGGCGTCCAGCTGGAAGGCACGCCGATCAGGGAGCTTGCGTACTGGACGGATGGGTGCGCCGCGGGCGTGATGCGGATCCGGGCCTGGGGAATGCCGTGCTGGTCCCCGATGTTGGCCGACCCTGCCGGAGTGTGCGAATAATCGGTGAACGCGGTCTCCCAATTCGGAATCGGGATCGCGGAACTCCCGAGCAATTGGAACCCGCCGCTCTCGCGGTAACTCGCCGTCGAGATGGAGGAACTCACCATCGCCTGGATGCAGGACATCGTCGCGATCGTGAACATGACCAACGCGATGCTGGCGAGGGTCGCCCCCGTCCTGAATTTCTTGTTCATCGGGTAGGCGATCGCGGTGCGCACGACGGGCCTCCAGGTCCGGCTCCGGAAGAGGCGCGTGGCCACGGCGAGGAAAGCCTCGCTGTTGAACAGGACGATCAGGAGGCCGCCGAGGATGAGCAGCAGGCCGACGAGGATGAAGAGCGTGATGTCCGCGGTCGCGGTGCTGAAGAATTTCCACGGGCTCAGCAGCCAGGCGAGCATGAGGATCCCGGCGGCGGTGAAGACGCGCCGCGGGGAGGTGATGCGCATCGTCAGCACGGCGATGCCGATGGCCAGGGCGGAAGGCCCGGCGTCCTGCAGGATCAGGTTCTGCCGGGCGAGGGAGACGACCGTCCCGAGGGCCCCGAGGGTGACGAGGACCGCCCCGATGGCGAGCTGTCTCCGGGTGGACCGGTGCGGAACCGGCTCGGGGATGTCCCGGATCGCCCGCACGATGTTCAGCTTCGACACGCGGAACGACGCGATCCCGATCGTCGCCATCGTGATGAGGAATCCGATCGCGAAGCCCGTCAGCAGGTCCGAGATGGTCCACGTGAGCACGAGCCCGCCGCCGAATCCTCCCTGGAAGACCTGGGAGAAGCCCCACAGGATGACGCCCGCGATGAGGAGGCCTCCGAACATGCCGACGACGGAGGAGAGGAGCGCGTACAGGAGTCCCTCGGACACGAAGCTCTGGACGAGGTTCTTCCGCCGCATGCCGAGGGCGCGGGCGACCCCCATCTCTCCCTTGCGCTCTTCGGCGAGCATGACGAAGATGTTGACGATCAGGAGGATGCCCGCGATGATCGTGAAGAAGCTGAGGAGGACGAACACCTGGGAGAGACGATCCGCCCCCTCGGTCGCGCCCTTGACCGAATCGGCCTTCGCCTGCGCGACCGTGAAGGACGGAGACGTCGGCAGGTGCGATTCGAGTTGCGACGCCGCGGCGTCGGATCGCAGGTATCCCTGCTCCGCCCCTCCGACGTTCGCGACGAGGATCACGTTGATCTGGCCCGTCACACCGAGCGCCGATTGCATCGAGGGGAGCGGGACGAACAGGTCGCTGCCATCGTTCCACGCGCCTCGGCCCGCATCTTTGACGATGGCGGCCACCGTCACGTTCAGCGGTCCTCGGGGCCCGCCGAAGACCAGCGTCAATCCGTCGCCGAGGCTCGCCTCGACGGCCGCCGCGAGCTTCTCGTTGATCACCGCCTCGGTCGGCGCGAGTCCCGAGCCGTCCCACGCCGAGCCGTCGGCCCGCGCGAACGAACCGAGGTCCCGACCCGCGTCGAACCCGATCAGGTTCACGGTTGGTTCGAACAAGCTCGACCGGCGGTCGATCGCCGCGCCGCTCAGATGGATGCGCGGCGCCACTGCCGAGACGTCGGGCATCGAAGGCAGGTTCGCCGCCAAGGTATCGTACACGCTGATGTCGAAGGGAACGCGACTCCCGTCGGGGGTGCGCACGGAGATCGTTTCATCGACCAGGTCGAGGGATCGGAAGACCCCGCTCCGGATCGTGTAGTCGAACGTGCGCTGGATCACGAACGACGAGGTCACGATCGCGGTGCCGATCAGGAGGCCCGCGACGACGATCGCCACCTGCGTCTTGCGGCGGAAGAAGTTCCCCACGCCGATCCGCAGGGGGAAGCGCTTGCGGCCGGCCCATCCGACGACGGCGAGGGCCGTGGCGGTGACGACCAGGAGGAGGGCCAGGTCGGTGTCCATCCGCCTCACCCGGCCGCTGCCGGTTGGAAGGATTTCAGGATCCCGCCGTTCCGCATCATGATCACGCGCTGCGTCTGGTTGCCGACGGACGTGTCGTGCGTGACGATGATGAAGGTGAGGCCCTTCTCGCGATGCAGACGCTTCATGAGGTCGACGACCTCCTGGGACGTCTCCGAGTCGAGGTTCCCCGTCGGCTCGTCCGCGAAGACGATGTCCGGCTCGTTCACGAGCGCGCGGGCGATCGCGATCCGCTGTTGCTGGCCGCCGCTGAGTTCCGCGGGCTTCTTCAGCGGCACGTCCTTGAGTCCGACGGCGGCGATCGCCGCGAGGGCCCTCTGCCGAGCTGCCTTCGGGTCGACGCCGCGGACGAGCAGCGGGAGCTCGACGTTCTCAACGGTCCGGAGGACCGGCAGGAGGTTGTAATTCTGGAAGATGAATCCCATCTTCATCGCGCGGAAGTCCGTCTTCGCGTTGTCGCCTAAGGTCGAGAGCCGCTGGCCCGCGATCCACACCTCGCCCGACGTGAAGTCGTCGATCCCGGACAGGCAGTTCAGGAGAGTCGTCTTCCCGCAGCCGGAGGGGCCCATGATGGCGACCATCTCCCCCTTCCGAATGTCCAGGTCGAGCCCGCGGAGCGCGTGGACCTCGACGCCGCCGCTGTCGTACGTCTTGACGAGCCGCCGGGCGATCACGATCCGGTCCTCCTTGCGGGGGGCCGGCGCGGGCTTCGCGGGGGCGGCCGCGGTCGGTTGGACGGTCATCGCTTCCGATACCAAAGGGGCAGGCTCCGAGGGGTGACGCTGCGAGGCTCCCGCCGTAAATGAAGATTTTGGGGGATTCCACGGCGGCCTAGAGGCGGAAGGCCACGGCGAGCCGCGTGACGGCCCACAGGCCGAGGGCCGCGAACCCGATGAGGAAAATGAAGAGCACCGCCGCCTGGACGTCCGCCGCGAATCCGCCGAGGGCCCGCACCGCGACGACGGTCGCCTGCGCCGCGAATCCTCCGAGGAACCCGCCGAGGGAGACGAGGAAGAAAATCCCCAGGGCCGCGAAGGACAGGGCGGACGGCTTGAGCTTGATGCGCGTCAAGATCGACGTCGCGACGAACGCCGCGGTGATCGGCGAGCCGATCGGGAGCGCCAAGTCTTCGACGGCGAGGGCCGAGGGCCTCGCGACGACCAAGAGGGCGAGGAACCCCGCGGTCATCGCCAGGCCGATCGCGGCGAAGCTGAGCATCAGGCCGCGGAAGTAGGCGCCGGGCGACTTCGAAGTCGTCACGAGGGTCCAGAGGTTCTCGCGCTCGTAGAAGGCCCAGTTGATCGCCAGGATCCCCAGGAGGAATGTGAGGGTCTGCGTGACCGTGAGCGCGCCGGCCCCGGCGGTCCGCATGCCCCCGAAGGCCGCGGGCAGGACCGCGATGAGCGCGAAGAAGATCACGAACACGATGCTCCCGTCCCGCCAGATCCGGACGAGATGGTAGCGGGTCATGAGGCCCGTGTCGGAGCCGCGGTCCGTCCGGATGCCGACATGGGTCGTGAAGCGACCGAGGACGGCGGTCATCCGCCGCTGCATCTCCATCCGCGAGCCGAGGTCCATCTGGCCGAAGCCGGCCGACATCGTCGGCTTGA
>VBLT01000149.1 GCA_005878615.1 Methanobacteriota archaeon | reverse complement strand
CGCGTCGGCCCGGCCCTCATGTTGATCTTCATCGGATCCGGCCCAACCTCCTACTTCTTCATCGCGCTTCAGCTCGCGGAGGTCCTCAACTACATCCCCGAGGCGGTATCCAAGTCCCTCTACGCGCACGGCTCGATCCGCGACCGCCTGCCGGCCTCGCTGACGGCGAGCATGCGTCGGCTCCTCGCGGCGATCCTCGTACCGATGGTCGCCCTCGGGGTCGTGCTCGCGCAGATCGGCATGACGATCGTCGGAGGGACGCAGTACGGCGCCCACTATCTCGCGTTGCAGCTGTTCCTCCTCGCGACGCTCCCGAAGGCCGGCATCCAGATCTACAAGGCCCAGTTCAACGTGGACCGCCGGCCCCTGGCCTTGATCGTCCTCGGCGGCACGTTGGGCATCTCGACGGTCGCCTTCTTCCTCGTCGGCCTGCTGCTCCGCGTGAACCCGGACTGGTTGCCCTTGGCCTGGGTCCTCGGAGGCGCCTTGGCCCTCGGAGTCGGATGGTGGCTCTCCCGACGGAAAGCTCCGAGCGAACCCGAGCGTCAACCCGCCGTGACGGAGAGCTCAGGGCCTCCCGGTTAGGACGTCCGATCCTTCGCATTCGAGAATCGCGCGGCCGCCTTGCGGCGACGGATGAGCAGCACGACGAGGATCACGGCGAGGATCCCCGAGACGGAGCCGGTGAGCTGCTCCGATCCGATTGGATCCGGGGGACCGGCGATGTGGAACGTGACGGACGTCGAGACGTCGGGACTGAGCGGCGTGTTGTCATTGTTGACCAGACGCGCCGTGACCGTGTTGTCCCCGTCGGGCATGTCGACGATGAAGCCGAGATCGTAGGCGCGCGGTTCCTGGATGACGCCATTGAGGACGATCTGGAGGTGGCCCTCGTTCGGGGCATTGGGCTGGCCATGCGCGTCCACGAAGGTGAAGTTCGTGACCACGACCGCGAAGTAGACATCATGGCCGGTCTCCGCAGCGGGCTTCGGCCAGACGATCGCGATCGTCGGCGTTCCGACCGCCGGGCCGTGGGTCGTCAGGACGCGGACGGACGCGCTCACGTCCGGGGTCAGAAGGGATCCGTTGCTCTGGACGAGCTGAAGCCGGATTAGGTGGGGCCCCGATTCCAGGGAGAGGGAGATCGGCTCGACTCTCGTCAGCAGCCGCGAGTAGGCGCCGTCCACATACATGTCGACGTGGCCTTCGGTCGGATTCACGGTCTGCCCGACTCGGCCCGGTTGCACTAACGCGAAGTTCGAGACGGCAAAGTGGACGGTGACCGGCGTGCCGTTTCCGACCACCTGGTCATTCACGGGGGATAGGATCGACAACGAGGGTCCCGCGGCCCGGACTTCCATCGTCAGCCCAAACAGACAACTCAGCAGGACGACCGGGACCGCGATGGCCCAAGCGCCTCGCGCCATCAGTCCACCTCCAGCTTGCGATAGATCGCCGCGACGATCCCGAGGCCGAGGAGGACGTTCGCGAGGGCGAAGTACGGGGTCGCGTCGAACGGCTGGACTCGGCCGAGGAGCGCCCGGACGGAGATGTGCAAGGTCGCGGCGACGGCGGGGGTCAGGGACTGGCCTCCGTTGTCGATGAGTTCCAACGTCAGGGTGTGGGGGCCGTCCTTCAGGTTCAGGTGCAGAGGCGCGGCGTCCGTGAGCTCGGAATAGTTCGCCCCGTCGAGTCGCACGCGGATGCGGCCCTCGTTCGGGACGCCCGCGGGATCCCCAGCCGGGACGAGGACGAAGTTCGTGACGCGGAACGAGACCGTGGAATCGGTCCCGAGGAGCGCGCCCTCGCGGGGCGAGACGATCGAGAGGCCCGGGGCGCCCGTCGCGGGTCCGCGGGTCACCATCACCGCGACCGATGCGGTGACGTCCGGATTCAGGGCGGATCCGTTGTTCATCACCAACTGCAAACGGATCGAGTGCGGGCCGGAGGGGAGCGGGATCACGACGGTGTTCGTGCTCGAGGTCTCCGCGAATCCGCCGTCGACCAAGACCGCGGCGTGGCCGGAGTCCGGGGTGGACGGGCCGGCGTCCGGCTCGGTGAGATTGAAGTTCGTGACCGCGAAGACGATTGCGACCGGCGATCCGTTGCCGACGATCGCGTTGTTCGCAGGAGACACGATGGAGAGCGTGGGTCCCGGAGCCGCGCGTACATTCGGCGCCATTAGGCCGGACCCTCCGAGCAACCCGATCGCCACGCACACGAGGATGAGGGCTGTCCGATTCACGCCGACCATCTCCCGCTACGGTTTCTCCACGCGGAGCTTATCGTTCCCGCGCGCGGCCTGTCTCCGTCGGAGGATCAGGACGACCAGGATGAAGGCGAGGAGCAGCGCGATTCCGCCGTTCGAAACGAGCGGCAGGCTGACGGCGGAGGACGCGGCCACATGGATCGCGACGCTCGCGGCGGCGCTTGGGGTCACCTCGCTGCCGTCGTTGTTCACGAGGCGCGCTCCGATCGTGATGTCGCCGTCCGGCAGGGAGACGAGGAGGACCGGATCGTATTGGACGACCTCCATCACCACGATCCCTTCGACGAGCAGTTGCAGGTGACCTTCGTTCGGCGCGTTCGGCTGTCCGTGCGGTTTCACGAGGGTGAAGTTCGAGATCCGGTAGGAGACGTAGATGCCGTGGCCCGTCGCCTCGAGCGGCGTGGGAGAGAGGATCTTGATTTCAGGAACCCCGGCGGCGGGACCTTGCGTGGCGATCACGCGGACGGATGCGCTCACGTCGGGACTCAGCGGCGTGCCGTTGTCCGCGAAGAGTTGCATCCGGATCGTGTGAGGTCCCGAGGGGAGGGAGAGCGAGAACGGCTCGGGATCGGTGACAAGACGGACGACCTGGCCGTCCAGGTAGGCCCGCGCATGTCCCTCGTTGGGATTGCCGACCTGCCCGGCCCTCCCCGGTTGGACCATCGTGAAGTCGGAGATGGCGAAGCGAACCATCACGGGATTCCCGCCAGGGACGATGGTCCCGTCAGTCGGAGACAGGATGGAAAGGGCCGGAGCGACGGCCTTAGCGGTCGAAGCGGAGAACGACGCGGCGAGCACGCCTATCACGCTCAGCACGAGAACGTAGGAACGTCTTCGGGAATCCGAGCCCCTTTCCGACGCATGCTGCAAAGTCCTCATGCGTTCCTCCCGCGGATTCGGGCGACGAGGCGGTCGAGTACGGAGCGCCCCCAATCCCGATAGAACAAGACGACCAAGATGGCCGCGGCCAGGATGATCTGGGTCACCGACAGGTAGGGATTGATGTCCACGATCGGCGCGAACTGGATGCGGAACGTGACCGAATCCGATGCGTCCGGCGTCAGCGGCGTGCC
>VBLT01000148.1 GCA_005878615.1 Methanobacteriota archaeon | reverse complement strand
CGCGCATCTCCGAGATTGAGCCCGCCCGGGGCGTTCGGATGCGGGTCGTGGCCGGGAAGGTCGGCGGGAATCGCGGGCCGGTCCAAGATATTGGAATCGACCCGGAATACATCGACGTGCGCCTCGAGCCGCACACGGACTTCGTGCATCCCGTGAAGCGGGGCCACACGGCCTTCGCCTACCTGCTGGAAGGTCGGGCCAGTTTCAACGAGGAAGCCGACGACGTCGTCGAGGACGGTCACCTCGTCGTCTTCCAGGATGGCGATTCGGTCCGGGTGAAGGCCCGCGACGCGCCGACGAGGTTCCTCCTGGTGTCGGGCAAGCCGCTCCACGAGCCGATTGCGTGGTGGGGTCCGATTGTGATGAACAGCCGCAGGGAGATCGAGCAGGCGGTCGAAGAGTTCCAGAACGGCACGTTCATCAAGCATCGAGCGGCGCCGTAGCGGTTTCGTTCTCACCGCCGTCCAACTGCAATTCTCACGCCGCGAGATTCTTAGGGGCCTCGGGACATGGCCGGGCCAGATCGGTCCAGCAGTCCTCATCGGCCTCGATTCTTACGGAGTCGCGGCATCCGAGGGAAGAGAAACATGGCGCTGAAATTACGGAGGCCCGCGGTCGCGCTCTCCGGCGTCGGCGCCATGGTTGTCGGGCTTCTCGTCGTCTCGCTATCCGGCAGTTTCCAGCTGCCCTTGAACATCGTCCTGATCGTCTTCGGGATGATCGCCGCGGTGACCGGCGGATTGGTGTTCGGAGTCGTCGCGGTCGCCTGGTTCATGAAAAAGGCCGTCCAGCTGTCGGAGACGTCCCAATGGGGCCGCTCCCGGCAGCGCTAGCGGACGATCTCTTCGACCTCGCGGTACCACGGCTTCGCGGTCCCGACCTTGGCCCGTTTCTCCCAATGCCGGCCCTTGGGCACCGTCTGCAGCGCGGACTCGAGAGCCTCGATGCGTTTGACGATGCGGCCCGAAAGGTCCGCGGAAATCCGGCCTTCGGCGACGAAGTTCGCAAGAAGCTGCCTCGCCTTCGCGAGATTTTGGATCGACTCGTACCAGAATCCCCAATCGTCCGCGAGGAGCTGCGTGACGTGGTCGGCGTCGACGACTTCGTGGTCGCCGTTCGCCCCCGGCTTCACCTCGTGCCCCAAGAACAGCACGAGCAAATCCACGAGGTCCTTCCGACCGATCCGATGGATCTGGAGCTTCTCCAACACGAGGTCGGTCAGGGAGATCGTCGGGAAGTCGAGCTCCAACCGCCCGTTCCCCGGTTTCTTGCCGAACAGGATGTCGTGGCTGAACTCGAGCTTGTCGAGGAAGATGTCCAGGTGGAAGCGGTCGCCCCCTTCGTAGTAGACGAGCCGCCGGTCGCCGAAGAACCCGTTGATCATCCGGTCCGGTCGGAACCCCAGGTCCTCGACCACCGTGCTGATGGAGCGCGCTTGGCTGGCGTATCCCATCAGGTCGAGGTCCGTGAAGAGGGGAGCCCCCTCCCGCACCCGGCCGACGCGGTGAAAGAACGAGAGGCCTTCGGGGACGTGGAGGGAATGCGCGTAGATGCCAAGCGAGCCGAGGATGCGCAAGGCGGTGCCTTCGGCGTTCGCTGCATCCACGATTTTTCGGGCCTCCCGCAGGAACTCTTCATCACCGAGGGAGACGAATTTCGATGGATCTGCCATGCTTCACGGAGGAGTGGAAAGTCCTCCAACGGTCGGCCGCAAGGTCGGAACGCAAACCGAGGCCCGTTCGGTCCCCCGGAATCGGCAGGTGTCTATAAGCCTGTTCCATGGAACTGTGCGCGGACGAATGAATCCGGCCAGATGGTGGAATCCGGCGACGAAAAGCTTGATGACCCGAGCGCAAGTTACCGGCTAGCCGCAGGGGAAGGGAGCGTGGGCGAAGTCGATGTATTCCGGCGGGGCGGCGAGACCGCGACGGCACCGGTCCAGGTCTTCACGAGGCGGGCCTCCGGGCTCGTCCGCGTGATGTCCCCGTACTCCGCGTTCGCGTACAACATCCTCAACATCGGGGTGATTTTCCCGTGGGTCTACATCACGCCCCTGGCCTTGGACCCGGGCGCTTCCGTCTGGGCCGGGATCCTCATCTGCGGCGCCTTCGCGTCCCTCTTGGCCGTGGTCTATGCGGGCCTCGCCTCCGCCATGCCGCGGACGGGCGGCGATTACGTCTTCCAAAGTCGGACATTACGGCCTTGGTTCGGATTCGCCACGGTCGCGATGATGATCCTCACCTTCTTCCTCCAGTGGCAGGCGCTCGGCGGCTGGCTCGTGTCCGTCTTGGGCGTCTACCCGCTGCTCACGGGCCTCGGCGTCATGACGGGCAACCGCATGTTGGTCGACTGGGGCGCCTGGTATTTGGTCGGCTGGGGCCCCACGATTGTGACGATGGTCTCGTCCACGATCGCCGCGCTGGTGCTCATCAAGAGTTTCCGTTGGTTCGTGCAGCTACAGTGGATCATGTGGTACGGCTTCCTCCTCAGCTACGTCCTCATGGTCATCCTCTTCCTGACCACCTCCAACACCGCCTTCGCCCAACGATACGACACCGCCTCCGCGTTCGTTGCCGGAGGCTCGGGGGCGTATCAGGCCATCCTCGACAACGCGATGACGAACGGATTCACGCCCGCGCGGACCGTCTCCATCCTGGGCACGATCCTCGTGACCCCGGTCGCGCTGACGAGCCTTGGGTGGGTGGGGTATGCACAAGAGCAGGCCGGAGAGATCCAAGGCGCGCAGAGCCTGAAGAACCAGATGTTCATCAACTTCGGCGGCGGCGTCGTCAGCATGATCATGATGGCGGTGCTCGGCCTCGTCGTCGTCCGAACCGTTGACCAGAACTGGCTCTCGGCCGCGGCCTACGCCGCCGGCGCGTACAACCCGGCGATCCCCGTGCCGGCGATTCCGCCGTGGTTCAGCTCCCTCGCCATCATGCTGACGGACAGCCCGATCCTCTTGTTCCTCATGATCATCGGGATCATGCTCAATGCCATCCAGGTCGTCTTCAACGTGATCGTCGGATGGACCCGGGTCGCGGTCGCGATGTCGATCGACGGGGTGCTTCCCAAGTTCGTGAGCCACGTCAGCCCGCGGACCCACACCCCTGTCTACGCCCACGTGATCTTCCTCATCCTTGGCGGGTACGTTTTCGCCTACGTCTACAACCTCCTCCCCAACTACCAGATCTACACCTTGGCGGTCACCGCCGTCGCCACCATCATGTACATCGGCACGGCTCTCGGAGGGGCCGTGTTCCCGTGGACCCGCAAGGAGGTCTATCGGACGGCGCCGATTTCCAAATACAAGGTCGGGCCGATCCCCCTCATCACGATCTGCGGCGTCATCGCGGCCGCGTTCAGCGCGACGATGCTCTACTTCTTCCTGACGGTGCCGTTCCTCGTGAACGTCGATTTCTCGAACCTCGGCTACTCCGGAAATCTGTTCCTGTACGTCGTCGTGGCTATCTTCTTCGGCTGGGTGGCCTATTACTTCGTGCGCCGCGCGTACCTGCGGCGGATCGGGATCGACCTCGACCTCGCGTACAAAGAGGTCCCTCCGATCTAGACCGATCGGCGGCGAGGCGACCTCAGGCCCGCGAGACAATCGCGTTCAGCCAGTCGTGAACTGGTAACTCAGGACGCGATCTCGCTGGAGGTTGACGATCGCCCCGCGGAGCGTGCCCGACGCGTACTCCGAGCCGGGGTCCACGAGGACGCTCCGTTTGAGCTTCGCGGCGTTCTTTGTCTCGTGGATGTGGCCGTGCAGGCCGAGCAGCGGTTGCGTTTCGAGGATCGCGGACCGGAAGGTCGTGCTTCCGACCGGGATCAAGACCTGCTGGCCTCCCTGGATCACGGGACGTGGGGGATCGGTCGTGGCGTCGAGCTTGGGGGCGATGTCCAGTCCCGTCTCGAACGGCGGAGCGTGCATCAGGTAGATCGCGTGGGCGGGGTCCTCGACGCGATTCAAGAGGGGATCGAGCCGCTTCTTGAGACGGTCTTCCGAGAGCTCCCTTGGTGTGTTCCACGGCGATGGATTCGTCCATCCGAACCCGAGGATTTCGTGATCGTCGTCGAGCCGCACCACCTTTTCATCGATGAAGTGGACGTGCGGCGTTGATTCGGCGTGAATCAAGGCCTCCGGTTTGTCGTCGTTGCCGCCGATCCAGTACAGCGGGATGTCGAGCGGAGCGAGATGTTTCTCCGCCATGTCGGTCCACCGGCGGATTTGATCGATCATGCGATCGATGAACAAGGCATCGACTTTTTCCGGATCCGCCCGCAAGCGGGCGTATTCGTCTTCGGACAGCCGAACCGGGTAAGGACCGGAGTCTGCAACGGCCTTCTCGATCGGCCCCAGTTCGGCTTCGGTCAGGTTGTCGCGCGTTCCTCCCGCCAACCGGGTCTGATAGCGGCCGTCCCCCTGGCGGACGATTGGCGTGATCGACTTCGCTGTAAGGTCTCCACCGATCAAGAGGACGTCAGCATCGTAGAACGTCGCGGCGGCGAGGAACTTCCGAAAGGTGATCTCGGAT
>VBLT01000133.1 GCA_005878615.1 Methanobacteriota archaeon | reverse complement strand
CGGCCACGACTCCTCTCGATGGCGACCGTCACAGAGCTATGGAACCATTGGCGCGACTTCGACTTTGCCGCGGAACTGCCCGTGCGCTTCCGGCACTTCGCCTGGCTCTCGACCGGCATGTTCAGCGCCGCGGCGCTGGCCCTCGCGTTCCTCGGTTATGCGTGGAGCGGGAACGTGGCGGGCGCGGCGTCCAACTTTTTCGCCTCGATCGTTTCGGGTGGACTGTTCGCCCTGACCTCGGCCCTGAAATTCGCTCCAAGCGACCGGTGATATTCAGCGGCGATAACCGCTCCGCCCTCTAGATGTCGTCGTCGCGGCCTCGCGGCGAACGATGGCGACGCACTCCCAAGTTCGGACTTTCGCGAGGCTGATCGAGTCCGTTTGGTTCGCCGCTCTTCCGAGGATCCGGAAGTTCCTCTGGCTTTCGGCGGGCATGTTCAGCGCCGCGACCTTCGCAATGGCCATGGTGGGCGTCCTGCTCTACGGCCGAGTGGACGGACTCGCGACGAGCTTCCTCGCGGGGACCGTGAGCGCCGCGCTCTTCGGACTCGCCTCAATCTTCCGGTTCGGTCCGGACGCCGCGTGACTTTTCTCCCTTAAGAGCGACGAAGTTTTATTACGCAACGAACCTTCGCGACACCCGTGGAGCGGGAGGTGTGGATGCGCGGGGGCATGGTCCTCTCGATCCTCGCGCTCGTCGTCCTGATCCTCGTCACGCCGAGCCTCCTCGGCCGCACTTCGACGGAGCTCGCCTCCGTCCCGCTCTTGACGATCGGCATGTCCCGTAACGAGTCCGCCTTCATCGTGAACCTGGGGGCCGCGGTCCAGGCGTATCAGTATGACCTGGTCCGCATGACCCTCAACGGCTCCGACCCTTCCGTGAACCGGACGGTGGAGGAGAACGACACGTACGGGTTCCATATCTGGATCGCGGCCAACGTCACGTTCTCGTTGCATGTCTACTTCGTCGACCACGTGGGCCGCACGGGCCTGCGGAGGAACTATTTCGAGTACAACGTGAGCGTCGGCCGCGAGATGGACTCACAAAACCGGACCGTCATGGTCTTCACTTTCCCGTACGAGAAGGACCGGCAAGGCGCGCCGATTCGGATCACCCGACCGGACGGCGGGGACCTGCACTTAGTCATCCCAGCCCGAGGGACCGTCCCATGAGGCTGTCCCGCTGGGTCCTCCTGTGGCTCCTGATCATCGGCGTCCTCGTCGCGATCGAGATCGGCGTCGTCACGGGTCGGCTCGATCCGATCGGATCGTTCCTCATCTTCCTCATCGGCCTCATGGTCGTGTCCGTGCTGTCGATCATCGGCGCCGTGTTCGTCGGCATGTTCGTGTCCCATCGCATCCTCTCCACGAAAGGCTTCACGCCCTTCGAGCAGGAGATGCTGCGGATGCGACAAGAGGTGCGGGAGCTGAGCGACCGCCTCGGCGAGATCGCGACGCGCCTCGCGCCCGGGAACCGGAACAAGCCGCCCTAGGCCAGGCGCTCCGGACAGGCGGCCCGGCGGGAGCAGTGGATGCATTTCCCCGGCCGGTTGTGGTTGCGATGGGCCCCTCCCCTCGCGATCGCGGCGCGCATCTCCCCGAGCTTCTGGAGCAGCAGGCTCTTCTGGTCCTCGTTGTACTCGATCTCGAACGCCGTGTCCCCGTAGCGGATGATCCCGTACGGCGGCGCGTGCCCGTACTCCTCTTCGAGGAGGACGCAGTACGCGACGACCTGAAGGATGTGCGAGAACAGCGGGCCCCGCGGGACGCGGCCGGTCTTGAGCTCGACGGGGATGTGATGCTCGCCGTCCATCACCACCGCGTCCGGTCGACCGGAGAGGCCGTGGACCTTGGAGACGAAGAGCTTCGGCTTCTCCGCCGCGGAGTCGATGTACACGAGGTCGCCCTCGAGATCGTACGCGGCGCGGGTCGACGCGGCGATCTGGAGCGCGCCGATGGACCGATACAGGAAGACGGAGGCCCCGATGAGCCACAGGAGGGCGAGGGCCTCGAAGCCCTGCGCGAGGGCATCGTTCTGCACGCCCTGGAGGGAGACGGCGGCCGTCGCGATGACCGCGGCCGACATGGCGGTCGCGAGGATGACCCGCTCGGAGATCAGTTTGTCCTGCGGCGTCGCAAGCCGATCCGCTCGGAACAGGAAGTACACGGCCGCGAGGAGCCAGATGAGGGAGATCGCGCTGAGGGTCTGGGAGGTCTGGAACGGTGAGGTCGTGATGAACCGGAGGCCGACCGTGGCGACGATCGACGCCGCGATGGCGAAGTACAGGACGCCGGCCTCGGCCTCGCGGGCCTGGGCCTCGTGCGCCTCAATCCCCTTCAGGTCCGCCGCCGCGGCCTCGTGCTTCTTCTCGCCTTCCCCGAGCTCCGGCCCTTCCTCGGGGGCGAGGCCCCGGCTCAGCCACCAGCTCAAGGGGCAATAGCCGAACTTCTCCACGTCCGCCGCGGAGATCAGATCCGGAGGCGCCACGCGTTCGCACCCGCGCGTGGGGCTTTATGCCTTTGGCGCCGACTCTCAATTTCCGCAAGGAGACCGCGGCGGCCCCGCCGACGAGCAGGTAGAGTCCCGCGAGGGCGAGCGGGTCCTCGAGGCGCCATCCGTCGGCGGAGGATGTCGGGCGGCCCTCCCAGTCGGCGTCGAACGCGGCCTCGAACCGGCCCGCGAGTTCGGGGTCCTCGACGATGACGCCGATCTCGCGATTCTCCGTCGCCGACCCGAGGCCCCAGTTCAGGCTGGACACGAGCACCTGACGGCCGTCGACGACGATGCCCTTGTTGTGGAGCCGTTCGATGGAGCCGCGCGGCTCGAGCAGACGCGCCTCCAGCGGGAGTCGGCCATCCTTCGCCGCGCGATTGATCCGGGCCACGACGTCATCGTTCGTCCCGGAATCGGCTTCGACCGACGACCAACTGCCATCGACCAAGATCCGAACGGAGACCCCTCGACCCGCGGCGTCAAACGCGGCCGCGAGGAAGGGATTCGTCCCGTTGCGCCATGCCTCCTCGACATAGAACGCCTCGATGGAGAGACGGTCGCGAGCCGTCGCGAGCATGTCGAGGATTCCATCGGGATCGAGAGAGCTGTCCGGACCGACGATGAGGCGGGCCCTTCGATTCCGCGGTCCGTCTCCCCAGGTCCACGCTCGGTGCGATGGCGCGGGAGGTAGGCGGTCCTCCGACGCATCTTCCTGGGGAACGGTGTCTCGTCTCCGAGGATCGAAGTCGCTCTCGAAGACTCGGCCGAGGGCCCGGGTGAGTGTGGCATCCTCCAAGACGAGGGACCAGCCGCGATTCCCTTTTCGACTGTCCGGAAATCCGGATTCCCCGAAATTTTCCGATCCGATCCAGGCGGCGCTGGCGTCGACGAGCGCATACTTCGCATGAAGGAATCGATATCGTTTCACGATGTCCTTCCCGCCGGTCATCCAGCGGACGTCGACTCCCGCCGCGGCGAGCCCGCGGCTCACATTGTGTTCGTCGCTGTCGATGCCTCCGACCGGACCTCCATCGAGGAGGACGCGGACCCGAACGCCCCGACGGGCGGCGTCCCCGAGGACGGATGCGATCCGCTCGCTCGTGAAGGTATAGACGCTCACCTCGATCGTCCGTTCGGCGGTCGAGAGGAATCCGAGCAGGGGACCGTCCCCGGCATCCGGCGAGAGGACCGACGTGAGGCGGCCCGCCAACTCGAATTCGCCGAGGCCGAACGCCGATTGTCCCAGTCGATGGCGGCGAGGGCCCTCCCAGTCCTCCGCTCCATCCCGGTCGATCCATTCGCCGCTCGCCGCGCGGAGGCGGACCGCGATCTCGCCCCGCCCCATCTTCTCCGCGGGCCGGGCGGTCCACCCGGGCCCGGTGTAGGACGAGTCTCCCCACACGTAGGCGTCGATCACGGACGCATTCGCATCGAGGAGCAGGATCTCGTCGCCGGCGTCCGCGAGCCGAAGGACTCCGCCCTCCATGGCACGCGCCTCGCCTCGGTCGAACGTGAAATCGGCGGCCGCGAGCGTGTCCTCGCCGTAACTCGTCGCATTCCGCGTGACGAGGATGCGGCCCTTCGCGGGCACGCTCGAATCGACTGGGAAGGCCGCCGCGGCTTCGCCATCCGAGAGGGTCCATCCG
>VBLT01000132.1 GCA_005878615.1 Methanobacteriota archaeon | reverse complement strand
AGAAATCGACCGGGAGGACCCGTCCGTCCGGGAGCTGGATCACGCGGTGGTCCGAGAGCTTCACCGGCGCATAGAAGATGCCCGTGTTCTGCACGCCGATCGGAAAGAGCCGGGAATCGACCGCGAAATATCCGATGTCCCAGCCGGTCGCATCTCGGACGGCGTGGTACAGGGACGCGACCGCGTTCGCGTCGAGGTGTTGCGCGATCAAGGTCGTGAGGAACACGTACACCGCGTTCGAGGCCTGCATGTCCGCGGCCCAGACGCCGTACCGGACGGGATCGCTCTGGACGATGGAAATGTAGTCGGCCGGATGCAGGAAGACGCTCTCGAAGACGTCGACTTGGAGGCCGGCCCCGACGAGGGCCGCGGTGACCCCGGGGCCGAAGTGAGGCCGGTGGAGCCGGAAATCCCCTTCGAGGAGCCGGATCACCAGGAGGGAGATCGCCGAGGTCTCGTTCTGGGCCGTGATGAACTGGCCCGCGATCGCGTACCCGTTCTGGAAGTTGTCCGCGACCGTCGGGTGGACGCCGCGGTCCACGGCCTCGAAGCCGTAGTCCCACCACGACAGGAACGCCGGCCGCAATTCCGCGGGCCGATCCGCGTCCTGCGTCGCGAACCACCTCCACGCGGCCGGATAGTACTCCGTGTCCTTCGGAAGGCTGTACCCGAACGCGCCGAAGTAGTACGGGCTCGAGCTCGACGGATTGTAGCCGGGCGCCCGCAAGACCGCCGGCAGGAGCGAGGCCACCTGGCGATCGTACTGCGTCTTCAGCTCGAACGGGATGGACGCGTCGACGGCCCACCACACGTTCGGCAGGAGGACGAGGAACACGATGCCGAGGATGGCGAGGACATGCCGGACCTTGAGCGACTTGCGGAGGGCGTTCCGCCAGCTGCCGGCCGCGAGCGAACGGTAGGTCCGCCGCATCGTCACAAAGTCGGCCCGCCGGAGGACCTCTGCGACCGCGAATCCGCCGACGACCGCGAAGGCGGGGGAGGCGTTGAAGATGAACCGGGCGGCCGTGATCGCCATGAAGATCGCGACGAAGGCCCAGATCACGACGATGTTGTACGCGGGGTCATGGCGGCGCGGGACCTGCCACAACAGGTACGCGATCGCCACGAGGCTGAGCCCGAACGTGAACAGGCCGAAGGCCAGGATCATCTGAGACATCCCGGGGGCCTGGTCCTCCGCGATCGTCGTGACGACCTTGGTCTGGACGAAGTAGCCCGCGCCCGTGAAGAACGCGCCCGTCAGGGCGGGGCTCACGACGACCCCCACCGCGAGGCCGACGGCGCCGGCGATGAGGGTGCTCGGGATGACCAGGGTCCAGGGGTAGTCCCGCGTCACGGTGAAGGCGAGGCCGAGGACGAAGGCGGCGAGGAAGAGGTACGCGGGCACGTCGTACCACACGCGGATCTGGACCCGGACGAGGTACCATTGGAACGCGAGGATCAACGGCGTGGTGAGCGCGATCGTGAACAGGATCCAGGTGCCCATCGTGTCCTCGTTGCGGAACCGTCCGAGGAACAACTCGACCGCGAACCAGACGAGCAGGATCACGGACACGTAGGCCCATCCTTGCCACGCCAGCGCGATCACCGTGACGGACAGGCCGGCGAAGAACGCATACAGCACGCTGGTCCGGTTCTCCTTGAAGAAGCCTCGGAGGCCCGCGAGGATCGAATCTTTGCGGAACCAGTTCTCGACCCAGCGTCGGCGATTCAAGGTCCGCAACGACCGCAGGAAGAAGTAGAAGGTCGAGACGACGAAGAAGAGGGTAAACGCGTCATGGTCCGCGTCGGTCGATTGGCTCCGCTGAAGATGGCCGACGCTCAGCGCGAGGAGGAGGGCTCCGATGACCCCCGCCTTTCGGCCGAACGCCTCCTTCGCGAGGGCGTATGTCGGGAAGACCGTGAGGGCGCCGAAGAGGCCGGAGCTGAGCAAGAAGACGAAGGAGACTCCCTGCCACGGCGTCGCGAAGAGCGGGGCGATCAGCTGGCCGACGAGTAACGAGAACCACGGGAAAAGCGGCGGCCGCGGATTCTGGTTGCCGAGCGGATAGTCGAGCATCGGGTCCGCGCCGAGGTCCCGGCCCGACCGGAAACTGTAACAGAGCGCGCGATCCCAATAGTACGAGTCCGAGCCGCCGGAGACTTTGGGCGTGTAGATGCTATCGCAGTTGACGGCCGGCGGAGGGAACGCGAGGCCGTAGACGAAGAACAGGCGGAGGAACAGGGAAAGCCCGAAGATGAGGACCAAGATCGCGGCGGTCCGCCAGTGCGCGCGGAACCAGCCTCTGCCTTCATCCAAGAGCCCACAAACCTCCGGGAGGTTGCGCCCATGATGGACCGCCTATTTAGGCATTGTCGGACATCCGACGGATGCGTGCGTTTTCGCCGGGATCCGATGGGAGGGAGCGGCCTTGGAACGCCCGTCGGACGCGCCGCGCGATGGTCTTAAGTCACGCCGGCGCGTTCCGCCGAGCAATGAAGCGAGACCTCATGGAGATCCTGTGCTGCCCGGTGTGCAAAGGCGACCTCGAGCTCCAGGTGGACGTCGAGAAGGATGAGATCCTCGAGGGCTCGTTGTTTTGCAAGCAATGCAATCATCGATACGAGATCAAGGACGGCATCCCGGACTTGTTGCCACCGGACTTCAAATGAAATCCGCCTGCGCGGCAACGACGCTCGCGCTGTCGCTCGCGGACGCATAGGCCACGAGCGGCTCGGCATTGAGCTTGAAAAATTGCTCCCCCCAGGCGAACTTCGCGAGGACCTTGCGGGCCTCCTCCTCGCGTCCGAAGATGGACAGGGCCGCGGCGATCGCCTCCGCGGAAGAGAGGACGAAGGGCTTCCCATAGTTGACGGGATTCGCGGCGAGGAGGTACGGGAGCGCGCGGCCGGACGCTTGGGGGACCGACGGGAATGTGTCTCGCTTCCAGGAGACGTCGACGATCGCGAGTCCCCGTCGCTCCGCTCGGGCTGCGTCGGCGGGAGAGAGGGCCCGATCGGCCTTCGGGGTCAGCAAGAGGGCGCCGTTGGGGATCGCCGTTGGACGAGGGACGAGGGTCAAAAGGCCGAACCGCTGCAGCCGGAGGGACGTGCACTTCTTCGGGTCGCACTGTCCCGCGTGGTAGGCGAGAAGGCGGATGTCCCGCACCGTCGTCACGAGCGCTCCTCCGACGCCCTCCGGTCGGAAGGCCGAAGGAACCGGGGGCACAACATATAGGTGTCGTCCGCGTCGGCCGGAAAACCAGGACGCAAAACCTATTCCCATGTGCGGGCGTCTCTCCGTTGCCACCATGATGATTGAACCGACGCTGATCCGTGATGAATGATGGGCGATCTGAGTGGCCCCCGCTTTGTCAAACCCTCCGCTCGATGAGGACGGATGTTTTAATAGCGAGACGGGCAATAGGAATCACGGGATGCGCTCATGGTGAGCGGCTTCGACCTCATCGGCCACAATCGCACCTTCCAAATCCACTGGATCAAGCGGGTCCTCGCGTACTTCATCGACCTCGCCGCGGTGTTCGCGCCCCTCTGGTCCTTCCTCTATGTCCAGGACATCCGGGCTCCCTGGGTGTACGGCATCCTCGGAGGCATCCTCCTTTTCCTCTACTCGACCTTCCTCGAGGCGATCGCCCGCACGACGATCGGGAAGTTCATCATGGGCCTCGAGGTCCGTTCCCTCCGAGGGCCGATGACCTTCGCGAAGGCGGCCGTTCGGAACATCCCGAAGCTCTTCTGGTTCGCCTTCCCGCTCCTCGACACGCTCGCGGGCCTCGTCGTCGACGGGGACCCGCGGCAGCGATGGTCCGACAACGTCCTCGGGACGACCGTGGCCCAGTCCCACCTGATCCACGTGCGGGAACATTCGTTCGAGTCGCAGACGCCGAGCGGGCGATAACCTCGGCCGCGCGATTATATATCGCCGACTCATGATGCAATCCCGGTGCGGCCATGCTCTTCGTGACGCAGCTCCGGATCCTCCCCGGCCAATTTGAGGAAGCCACCCGCCTGTTCAAGCACCCGAAACTTCCGAACAACGTGATGTTGCACGAGTTCCTCGGCCTCCTCGGGAAGCCGGACGCGGTCGTGATCTTCGAGGCCCCCGATGCCTCCACGGCCGCGGACTTCATGGTCCAGTTCAGCCGCGTGACGGAGGCGACGACCTCCCTGGCGCTGCCGATCGAAGAATTCAAGTGGACGTGGTGACGCCGGCGGGCCTTCGGGCCTACGGCGCCAACCACCGGTCTACGGCGGCGCCAATCAGGAAGATCGCCGCGGCGATCCCCACCCCGGTCAGATTTCGAACCCGGATCTCCCGATTCTGGCCTTGGAACGCGTGCATCGGGTTACCGAGACACCATGGGCCACAAAGGGGCTGGATTCATCGGCGGACGTCCCACGAGCGGAAAAGCGCCGGCGTCACTGTTGGAGGGAGAGGGTCGGCAACGCCGGCGCGTCATTTGTAAGGAAGCGCCCGCCTCCTCCGGAGCATTTCCAAGGGGCCGCGGTATTAACGGGTTATTGTACGCTGGTGAAAAGGCTACCGGGAGAAGGGACGGATTCGCAGGGCGATGCCGGAGAAAGAGAGAAAAGGGAAAAGGGTTCGGAGGGCCGCAGGGCCCTCGTGGGATAGGCTTACGGCGTCGACCACGGAGTCGACTGGATCGAGCTGCCATCGCTCCACAGCAAGTAGAACGTGTAGCTCGTGGCTGCCGGCAGGGCGACGTTGTTCCCGGTCACCCGGAATTGGTCGCCCGGGTTCACGGTCTTCTCGCCGCCGATGTCGGTCCAGTACACTCGATAGGTCGTCGTGCCGATGGTCATGCTGACGAAGTTTCCGCCGGTCGTAGGCATCGCAACCGCGTTTCCGGTTGTGCCCGCGACTGCCAAGTTCACCTTGTAGTTCGACGGAGAGACCGCCTGGGACGCGCCCGCGACACCGATCGTTGCGTTGCCGCTGGACTGCGTCACCGATGAGAACGTCACGAGGGGCTTGTTCCCGCTGACAGGCGAGATCAGGCCCGACACCATGACGTACAACACCGCGGCCAGTACCACCGTAATCGCGACCATGAGGATGGTCGCAATGACGGGAGACACCGCAGCCTCATCCTTGCGGATGACACTCTTCATGGTTCTCAGTCTCCTGGTATTGGCCTCACGGCGTCGCCCACGGAGTCGACTGGATCGAGCTGCCATCGCTCCACAGCAAGTAGAACGTGTAGCTCGTGGCTCCCGGCAAAGCGACGTTGTTCCCGGTCACCCGGAATTGGTCGCCCGGGTTCACGGTCTTCTCGCCGCCGATGTCGGTCCAGTAGATCCGATAGGTCGTCGTGCCGATCGTCATGCTCACAAACTGTCCCCCCGTGGTCGGCATGGCGACCGCGGATCCGGTCGAGGTGCCAACCTGCAAGTTCACCTTGTAGTTCGACGGAGAGACACTCTGCGAGGCGCCGGCGACGCCGATCGTCGCATTCCCCGCACTCTGGTCCACGGCCGAGAACGTCACGAGGGGCTTGTTCCCGCCGACCGGCGAGATCAGGCCCGACACCATGACGTACAACACCGCGGCCAGTACCACCGTAATCGCGACCATGAGGATGGTCGCAATGACGGGAGACACCGCAGCCTCATCCTTGCGGATGACGCTCTTCATGGTTTAGTCCTTCCTGGCAGCTTTCGCCGCCATGATGAGGACGGGGGGTCTTTCTCTCTTAAACGTGTCGCGCTTAATGTTCAACTCTGAGAACGACTTCATAAAGGCCGCGCCTACTCGGTTCGGGAACCGCCGAACTCGATCCGTAGCCCTGGCGTCGTGCCAACCGTCGACGCCGGACGGGGAGGCTATTTTCCGAGCTCGATCGAGTCGTCCGAGACGAGGACCAGCATGTTCCGGATCTCCTCGGTCTCGTACTCTCGCATCGAGAAAATGACCGTGTAGGCGCCGCGGGACCGCAGATGGTTCACGAGGATGTGGAGGAACTCGCTCAGGATCTTCGTGTTGTTGTGGATGGCGAGGCTGTTGATCGAATCGAGGACGACGAGGGCGTTCCGCTCGGGATGCCCGCGGATGAGGAACTCGACCTTCAGCATGATGTTCTCGAGCATCGTCGGGCTCTCGACGATGATCGCGTGGGGGTGCCGCTTCGCCTGGGACATCATGATCTGGCTGACGCAGTCGACGAACCAGATGTGGTCCATCGGGATCTCGAGGACCTCCAGGGCGTTGATGATGCTCTGGCTCGGGATGGTCGAGGTGACGTAGACCACCTCGAGGTCCTTCTTCATCGCGAATCGGTCGAGCATCCCCTGGATCGCGTCGAAGTACTGGTCCGATTTGAGGTGCAACGCGACCGCGGACGAGTCCGGCAGCGCGCGGAGCTTCTCCGCGATCTCGCTCGTGATGCTCACCTCAACCGCCACTGGCCACGCTCCCTCCTTTGAGCAACGGGACGAGCAGCACGCCGGAGGTCGTCAGGTCCAGGACGTACTTGGCGCGGCTGTGCGTCGTGCCTCGCATCTTCACGATCTGCAAGGTCCTCAGGAGATCGCCCCGGCGCTCCAGGTTCCCCGTCACGATGACGCCGTCGGCCAGGGCCTCCTCAACGCCCCATTGGGAGTAGCCGTCCTCGGACGACCGGATCTCGGAGACGAGGAGGGTCGTACACCCCTTCGCGCTCAGGACGGTGCCCAGGCGGAGGAGGAAATCTCGGATCCGCTCCTGCTCTCGGATGCGGTAGCAGACCGAGGTCACGGAGTCGAGGACCAGGCGGCGGATCTTCTGTTCCTCCACGATGCCGGCGATCGTGTCCGCGAGGAGTCGGGTCTGGTCGAAATCGAGGTCCTCTTTGTCGATGCCGAGCTTGTCGTAGATCTTCGGGAGGTCGACGAACTGGAGCTTGCCTTGCCGGACGAGCTTGTCGTCGAAGAAGTCGAAGGGGATGACGTTCACGAGGAGCTTGTCGGTCGGCTCCGTGACGCTCAGGTAGAGGCTATTCTCCCCGTTCAACGCGCCCCGGACGAGGAACTCGATGCAGATCGAGGTCTTGCCGGTGCCGACGGAGCCGGAGATCAGGACGGTGTTCCCCCGCGGGATGCCGCCATTCAGGATGTGGTCGATCGCGTCGATGCCGGTCACGCATCGCTCGCGCTCGTCGTCGGAATGTTCCGTTGCGGGCATCGATTCGGTCGTGACAACCCGGAGGGCGATATTTGAGGTGACCGCGCTGAGTATCAGATCTGAAAGCAGATGCTGCAGGACGAGCCAGCGGATCCGGACGGCCGCCCTCTTCCGAAGGCTCCTCTCATCCGTGGACGACTTTGAACGCGTGGTCCCAGCGGCCGGTGCGCATCCCGACGAGCACCCAAAGGGAGACCGACGCCTCGAGCCACCGCGCGGCCTCGATCCCCCCGAGGTCGAGGGCCCCGGGCCAGCCGAACTCCTTCACGATGCCGACGACGGTCTTCTTCGCCGCGGCGTCATTTCCGCAGATCATCAAGTCGGGGGCCCCTCCCGCGAACTTGGGATCGACCATCTGGGTATTCGGCACCGTGTTGAAGGCCTTGACCACCCGGGCGCGGGGGAGGGCCCTCTGGATCCGCTCTCCGAGGGAATCCGTCATCCCGACGAACGGGACGAGGTTCGGGTCGTCCGCCAGAGGATTCGTCACGTCGATCACGACCTTCCCGTCGAAGCGGGAGTGGCCCGCGGTCTTGAGGACCTCCTCGACCGCCGCGCCGAGGGTCGCGAGGACGACGACCTCTCCGTGCTTGGCCGCTTCTTCGAAGGTCCCCGTCGTGGCCTTCCCCTTTCCCTTCGCCGCCCGAAGCCACTTCGCCAGGCCCTCGCCCTTCGGATTCCGCGAGCCGATCATCACATCGTGGCCGCGGGCCGCGAACCCGCGTCCGAGGGCCTGCCCAACATCGCCGCTCCCCAAGATGCCGACTTTCATGGGCGGGCCAAGGGGAGCGCCCTATTTCCTGATTTGGACCTCTCCGGACGCCCACGCCACGGCCCGATGGCCCAAGGGCCGGTCGTTACGTATTTATCGAGCGCACGAGGTAGACGAGGTCCATGGAGCCGGTCCTCCAGGTGGCCCTGGACCACATGCACCTCAAGCGGGCCCTCCTCGCCGCCGCGGAGGCGGTGGAAGGAGGCGCGGACTGGCTCGAGGCCGGCACGCCCCTGATCAAGTCCGAGGGGATGGAGGTCGTCCGCCAGCTCAAGAAAACGTTCCCCGGGACGACGATCGTCGCGGACCTCAAGACGATGGACACAGGCGCCTTCGAGGTCGAGATCGCCGCGAAGGCCGGGGCCGACGTGGTCACGGTCATGGGCGTCACCGACGACGCGACGATCCTCGAGGCGGTCAAGGCGGCCCGCCGGTACGGCGCCAAGATCATGGTCGATCTCATGCGCGTCCCGGACAAGGCGGC
>VBLT01000048.1 GCA_005878615.1 Methanobacteriota archaeon | reverse complement strand
AGGTCGGCGTTCGCAAGGGAGCTGCCCCGGCGAAACCGCGACATCTCTTCCTCGACATTGCGTACGAGGATGAAGTGCAGGGCGATCGAGCCACCGGCGTCCCATCCTCGCGATCGGAAGCGAGAGAGGAAGCCTCGCCCTGCCCTGCGATACCCCAGGTGAAACGTGATCCCGCGCATCCCCTCCTTCGTCGCGGAATCGGGAAAGCTGCCGGACATGAGTTGCTCGAAGGCCTCCGAGATTTCATCGAGGGAGTCGACATCAGCGTGGAACCGGAAGGCATCGGAAGCGTCCGAGCCGGACTTCACCTGCGTCGCGTAGAGGAGCGACAAAAACGTCGCCTTCCCGGACTCCCGATCTCCGACGATTACGACGTGCGGCATGGCCTGCCCCTGCGGTGCCCCTCGCCGCCGTGTAGTCCTGATTCTCTGGAAGAGCCTTTTGGAGCCCTCAAATCGCGATCGATCGGGCGAAGGGTCGGGCCTTGTCGCCCTCAATCCGGAGGGGTTCGTCACGGAATTTCTCCCGGGTGACGTTCGCATAAACGTAAACTTGAAACGCCAAGTTTTCTCTTCAGCGCGAGCCATCCGTGTCCCGAGATAGACGAATCATCGGGATGGAAAGGTCGGATCAATCCCGTGGAGGGAGATGCAATCTAGCCCGCTGCCCGCATCCGCGCCTGGTCCGATCGAGAGAGAGGTGGCCGAAGACCGGAACCGGATGATTGATCGCACCGAGTCGGGCCTTGCGTTGCTCATCCTCGCCGCGCTGCTCCTGTGGATCCCGGTCATCGAAATCGGAGGTCTCTTCGTCGGCGCGATCGCCGTCATCTTGATCATCCTCGGCGCGGAAGCCTTCGGATGGAGACATCAGATGCTCGTCTGGGCATCGGTGCTCCTGTTCATCCTCGCTCAAATCGCCGGATTTGTCCTGGTTGGGAGCTTCGCGTCCTCCGTTCGCTCCGCCCCGTCCGCGGGCGCGGCCGCCGCGGACCAGATCCTGTCCGCGCTCGATGGCCTCATCCGAGGTCTGCTCGTCCTGGTCGTCATCGCGAGCATCTCGGAGGCCTTGATCGCGTTCGACTTGAGCGACCTCGCGGGACGAGTCTTGCTCCTCGGCGCAGTCCTCGTCCAGTCGTTGGTCTCGGTGATCCTGCTTTTGTTCGTGTTCGGTCCGTTGATTCATCAGGCCGTCGCCGACGCCTTCGCCTCAGGGAGCTTCAACGCGGGTCCGATTGCGGATGCCTCCGCACGAATCCAAGGGCTGAGCGCGTACAATCTCTTGAACAGCATCCCGGCGCTCATGTTCGCGGCAGCATTCTATCGAACGTACAAGCACATCCGCCAGACAGCCAAGCCATCCTTGCCTCGAAGTTGGACGATGCCTCAAGCCCCAAGCCCGCCGTCTCCGTGAATCGGCGCATGCACGATGGGTCTCACGGCGACGCGAGGCGCTTTGTAGGTGGAATCTCCGTGACCTGTTCTCGTTCGGTAGATCCTTCCATCGAGAGGGTCGAAGAGGTCCCACCGGAGATGACTTGGCTGACCTCGTCGAAATATTCGGTGCCCACGAACGCCTGATGCTCGATCGCCCGATATCCCACTTCCCGCGCCGCGAATTCTTCGTCCTGAAGTTCCGAATATGCGGCCATCCCGTGGGCCTGGTAGTCGCGGGCGAGTTGGAACATCGCGAGGTTCAGGGTGTGGAATCCGGCCAAGGTGACGAATTGGAACCGGTAGCCCATCCGCGCCAGTTCAGTCTGGAACGTCGCGATCGTCTCGGGGTCGAGCTTTTTCCTCCAGTTGAAGGACGAGGAGCAGTTGTAGGCGAGGAGCTTCCCCGGAAACCGCTCGTGGATCGCCTTCGCGAAATATCGGGCCTCGTCGAGGTCGGGTCCCGAGGTCTCGCACCACAGCAAGTCCGCATACGGCGCGTAGGCCAAACCGCGCGCGATGGCGGCGGAGAGTCCGCCCTCCATGCGGAAGTATCCTTCTGCCGTCCGCCCGCCCACGAGGAACGATTGGTCCCGCGGATCCGCGTCGCTCGTCACCAGGCGCGCGCTGTTCGCGTCCGTCCGCGCGACGACGACGGTTGGCACTCCCATCACGTCGGAAGCGAGCCGGGCGGCGACGAGCTTCTGGATGAACTCGCCGGTCGGGACGACGACCTTTCCGCCCAGATGGCCACATTTCTTCGCGGCGGAAAGCTGGTCCTCGAAATGAACGCCGGCCGCGCCGGCTTCGATCATCGCCTTCGTGATCTCGAATGCATGGAGAGGCCCGCCGAATCCGGCCTCCGCGTCCGCGACGATCGGCGCGAACCAGTCGCGGTCGTCCGCGCCGCGCATGTGCGCCTTCTCGTCTTCCCGTCGGAGCGCGTTGTTGATCCGGCGCACGACGTTCGGCACGCTGTCCGCAGGATACAGGCTGAGGTCGGGATACATCTGCCCGGCGTCGTTGCCGTCCGCAGCGACCTGCCAGCCGCTCACGTAGATCGCTCGCAGGCCGGCCCCCACTTGTTGGATTGCCTGGTTCCCGGTGAGGGCGCCCAGAGCTGCGACATAGCCATCCGAATTCAGCAGCTTCCAGAGTTTTTCCGAGCCGCGTTCCGCGAGCGTGTGTCGGACGTCGATCGTCCCGCGGAGTCGATCGACCTCGCCTCCTCCATACGGACGAAGGATGCCGGCCCATCGTTCCGACGACTTCCAAGACCGTTCTAGTTCCTCGGTGCCCAGCATCATCCGTCTCCCCTCGCGTCCGTTGGTGAGGGCCTACAAATAGGCTCTGGCACACGATTGAACGGCGGGCGCTTCAATGGCTACGAGTAATGTGGATGATGAAACCGCCACGGGCAACCGCTTCGATGCCTTTCGCGTCAGCCCGGTTCGCCCACGGTCGGGCCTTCCCCCCGCAAGACCGCGAAGGAGGGTGATCGGATGGACTAGTTCATCTGGTCCGGCCGCGGCATGGGGTTCCGGAGCAGGCCGTCGAACGCGTCGGGGCGGATGAGGACATGGAGCAGGGCGATCGCGGCGACGGTCCAGGCCACGAGGAACGGCCATCCGTACCCGAGGAACAGGACGAGGCCCGTGTTGAGCTGGTAGTGGGTCTGGGCGAACGCGCCGGAACCGGGCAACATCGCGCCCGCGATGGAGATGAAGACGAGGAACATCGCGAGGGGGCCCGCGACGGTCTGCCAGACGAGGCCGCGCGCCCTCCGGAGGGCTTCGCGGGTTCCGGGGGACATCTTGTATCGGCCGAGCGGCAGGCCGGGGAGCCCACCGCCGCGGGACGTGCCCATCCCGCTCGGATCGCTGGCCTGATTGCGCACCTGGACGAGGGGCCTCTCCGCGAACCGCTCGAGCTCGGAGATGATCGAGTCGAGCCCTTCCGCCCGCGGGGGTCGGCTTGGGGCCAGCACGACGGACCGCGACGGCTCGACTGAGAATCGGGTCGGGTTCCCGGGGTCTCCGGCCTCCCGCGCCGCGACCGCCCGGGCCCGGGCATCGAGGAGGGCGAGCTTGTTGGCCGCGAGGGACGCGAGGATGAGGGTCGCGATGGTCGCCGTCGTCAGCGTCGCGGTGTACACCTGCGCCGAAATTCCCGACGTGAACCAGGGGAGTGTCGTCCCGATCGCCGTGAGCCACGCGAGATCCGCGATGCCCGCGAACAGGATCCCGAAGAACACGGTCAGGACGAAGGGCCACAGGCGCGCGCCGACTGCCTCGAGGGCCGGACCGGCGTCCCGCGGGCGGATGTTACGTCGGTCGTCTTCGCCAGACCATGCCATAGAGTGCCCCCAAGATCACGCCCAAGGTCACCCCTGCGACGGCCCATGGGACCGGGTCGAAGAGAGGAGGAGTCTGATACGGTGGAATGGTGACCGAGTATATGGGGCCATACCCCGATTCGCCGCCCGTGGTGTTGACGGCCGTGACCGTGTAGTAGTACGTCTGGCCAGTCTTGGCCGTCGTGTCGCGGTATTGGGTCGGCGCCGAGGCCGACAGAGGGATGCTCGTCAGCCGTTCGAACGGTGGCGTGGATCGGTTCCCGCGATACACGTAATAGCCGGCGAGGTTGGGCCAGGCCACCGGGCTCCAGGTGACGTCGACCAGTCCATCATTCAGCGAGACGGTCACGGACTGCGGCGCGGGGATGCCGCCGGCCCCGTTCGGCACGATGTCGATCCCGGTCTCGTTCGACGCGACGTTGCCGGACATGTCGGTCGCCCACAGGGTGATGTTGTAATGGCCCACCGCGCTGTACGCTCGGTTCAGGTACCAGCGTGCGCCCGAGGCATGCGTCATCGAGAGGTTCTGATTCACTCCGGGACCTTGGATCGCGGCGGTGACCGTGGCGATCCCGCCCGTGTCATCGACGTCCGCCGTCACGTTCACGAAACCGTTGGCGATCTGCGCGCTCGGATTTGCCGAAAGGGAACGGATCTGCGGGGGCGTCCGGTCCGTCAGGGCCCCCGTGGAGAAGGTCCAAATCGAGTCGTGGCCGATCGCGTTCCCCGGATCGGAGGCGTCCGATGACGTGGCGTTCACATGGACCTCGTACTGGGTGCCGACGGCCAGGCTGCCGCCGGGCCGGAAGGTCAGCTGCGTCGCGTCGGTCGACCACGTCGTGGTCCCCGCGACCCAGGGGCCTCCCGCTCCCTTCACGCCGAAGGCGGCGGCCGTCGTCGCCTTGTTCATCGGCTCGGACCAGTTGACTTGGATCAGGCTGTTCCGGTCGACCTGGCTCGCGCCGGCCGCGGGGGAGTAGGAAAGGATGGCCGGCACGGCGGAATCCACCGTGAACGCCGGCGAATCGAACGGCTGCGAGGCGCCCCGCGAGTCCTGGACGACGACGCGGATCACCGTGTCCGTCGAGCTGAACCCGCTGGGGGTCCACGGGACGATCTGGGGATTCGTCGGTCCCGCGGCGAAGGACTTGATGGCCTGGCTCGCGCCGCCTCCGAAGGAGTACGAGACGCTCACCTGGACCGGGTCGCCATCGGGGTCGGTGACGTCGAAGGAGATGTCGTGGGTTTTCCCGCCCGTCCAGGACGTGGCCGCGGTCGGCGCGTGGAAGGACGCCTGGGGCGGACTGTTGACCCTCGTCACCCAGGTGCCCGTGTTCAACGTCACGACTTGGTCGCCATATGTGTAAGTGCCGAGCGTGTCCGCGGGGATCGAGAACTGGATCGTGCCGCTCGTCTGGGGCGACACGAAATCGCCGCTGTCGGCCACGCCATTCCCGTTGTAATCGATGAAGAATCCGTGCGGCAGCAGGTCCTCGCTCGTCATCGTGACGTCGACTTGGTCGCCTTGCACCGCCAGGAGGATCGGTCCGGGCCGGGCCTCTCCTCCGGATGTGAACGACCATCCGAGCGCGTTGACGTAGAGCGTGAGGGAGAACTGCGCCGCCTTCGCGGGCTGCGAAAGGACGAAAGGAAGCAGGGCGGCCGCCGCAAGGAGGACGATCAGCAACAGGACCGATGCGCCGAGTCCTCGGAGGGGGGGTGTCGTCCTCCGACTCATCCGAAAAGCCAGCGGCTTGCCCGCCATCAGGGACTGTCTCGTTCTGCTCCGATTTGTACGTATCGTATCCATTCAGTAACGAAGAGCCCCGACGATAATCAAGGTGAACACAAGTCATCACATGGGGCTTAGAAGGGTCCTGGCACAGTGTAGAGCGCTGGTCAGGAAAATGCTCGCCCGCCCGGAACAGGGAGATCCCGGCGCCGAAGCGTCCGCCGAGAGAGTGCAACGTCGGTTCTCCGATCTCGTCGACACGTGTAGCCGATTCGCCCGCGACATCGCGCGGGATGCGGGTTGGAACGGAGGATCGGCCTCCTTGTTCGACCCCGTGGTCATGAACATGGAGATCGCCCGGACAGTCTTCGGGAAGTGGTCTCTCGACATCCTGACGCTGCTCTACATGCGGCAGTCCGCGGGATTCCAGGAGATCCGCCGCGGCCTGGGCCGCATCAGCTCGCGCGTGCTCTCCAGCAAACTCGCCCGGATGCAGGAGACCGGGCTCATCCGGCGGGATGTGAAGCCAACGAGGCCGCCACGAGTCTCGTACTCGCTGACGGATCACGGCCTGACGGTCGCCAAGTTGGGGGAGCCGATCTTCCTCTATCTGCGCCTGAGCAGCGCGCTCGGCGTCAAGCCGGAGATTTCCCACTAAGTCGCCCCTGGTTGTCCGATCCTCGGGATCGTCCTGACCGTCCCAAAGCCGAAATGGCGATGCACCCCCGGGGACGAACCGTCCCGATTAGATAGGGTGAAAGGAATTGTCCATAGTCGGAGAACCCTCCGAAACGACTTGATTCAGCCGTGAGATCAACGAGAGTCGAACGCGGGAGATCGTAGGCTCAACAATTCTTCGGCCAGCGCCGCATGCACCTGGAAACGGAGCCGTTCGTTCGCGACCTGAAGGTACAATCCGCACTGCTCGAATCGGCCCGCGCGCGCGGCGGCGAGCGCCTTCGAGAGTTGATTCCCGTAGGGCGTCAGGTCGAGCTTGAGCAGGCGCCCCAACGCTCGTAAGTCTTCGCCTTCCCGGAGGAGTTCGGCGAAGGTCTCGTTGTGCGACGATCGATGGTCGAGGGCGGTGTCCGGGGCGGGCGGGGCGAGGCGTTCCGTGAGCCGACGGGCGACGGAGTGGTCTTCGACGCGGACGACATCCTCCTCTTCAGGCCACGGATAGACGGCGATCGATTCGGGGTTCCCATCGAGATTCGCGAGGGACTGCTGTCGCGCCACCGCGGCGAGCCGCCGCAGCTCCCGGAGGCGCTGCGACACCCGCGCGATCCGAGGGTCGGAGGGCAAGGTGCGGGCACCCCGGCGGACGAGGACGACCGCGACGACGCCCAACATCGCGGAAGAGACCATGACGAGGCTCTGCAACACGACCAGTTTCGGGGCGGCGATCGCGATGAGGATCCCCGCGGCGGCGACAATCAGGAGGACCGCGCTACGCCAGTGCATTCTGCGTCCGGGACTCCGAAATTTTTCGAGGCTTATAAGGTCCAACGAATCACATCGATGCATGCCCTTGACAATGGGGACCTTGCTTCGGTCCTCGAGAGGGTGGAGGCCACTGTTGACCATATGGTTACTACAAGCTTTTAAGGCAGCGAGGGTCATTCGTTCATGGGCTGCGGGAGGTCGAGACGCGGTATGATTGAGAATAACGAATCGCCGGCCAATCCCCGGTCGGTTCCGCCGGAACTGGAGGCGGTCCTCCGCCGGAAGGGGTACATCCTCCTGGTCAAGGGAGATGCCGGGACCGGGAAGACGAACTTGGCCCTCGAACTGATGGCTTTGCTCCATTCGGAAGGCGACGCTGTCCACATTTCGACGCGGACGTACCCGGAGAAGCTGTCGTTCCAGCATGCCTTGTTCTCGAAACTCGCCGCGGAACCGAACGTCCAGTTCTTCTCCACCTTGGAGTTCGACCCGACCCAGTTCGTGGTCGGGCACAAGGTCATCTCGGGCCTCCACGACCTGCTCTCGAGCATGGAGAACCCCCTCGTCGTCCTGGACTCCTGGGAGGGCATTTCCGACTACATCCCGAGCGAGGCTCGGATGAAGGTGGAGCAGTCCCTGATGGCGGTCCTGGAGGAGACGGGCGCGCGGCTCATCCTCGTCAGCGAGCATTCGGAGGCGAACACGACGCTGGATCAGCTCGCGGACGCGATCCTGATCCTCCGCCAGAAGGTCATCGACGACCGGCGGCTGCGCGAACTCGAGATTCGAAAGCTGCGCGGCGTCCCGATTCGGCAAGACCAATATCTGTTCACCCTTGCGGGGGGCCGATTCCAGTACCTCGAGCCGTTCGACTTCAAGCTCCCGGCCGAAACCGCGATGTTCCGTCCGGTCGACAACACGGAGACCCACATGTCCACGGGCAGCCGAGACCTCGATTCCCTCCTGGGCGGCGGCGTCGCCCGCGGTTCGACGGTGTTGCTCGAGATGCGAGGCGACGTGCCGTTCGAGGCGCAGCTGTACGTCCCGCTGACCGCGCTCCTGAACTTCCTCGCGACGAACAACGCGGTGATGATGTTCCCGTACAGCGACTTCGACCCGAAGCGGTCGCGGCTCTTTGCGACGCAGTTCCTCGCCGAGGACATGTACGACGCGAACATGCGCGTCTTCACCACGGACCGCGTCGAAGACCCGGTCGCGATCAAGTTCTCGCTCGACATGGCGAAGGACTTCGAGATGTGGCTCGAGGTCTATGGGAAGTTCAAGAACCAGGGCAAAATCATCTGGAAGCTGATGGCCCTCGACACGGTCGAGAACTTCTACGGACAGGGAGTGATGGACTTCCTGGCGACCGTCGCGGCGCGGGTCGCCGTGAACAAGGACATCCAGTCCGTCCTCGCGCGGCCGAACCTCGAGTTGACGGAGAAGGTGGCGAACATCTCGCAGATCCACCTGGTGATCACGACGCGCTGGGGCACGCTCGTGTTCTACGGCGTCAAGCCGCGGACCGGGTTCTACGGGCTTCAGTTCTCCTTCGGAAACGGGTACCCGGAATTCAAGTTGATCCCGCTCCAGGACGTCCCGCTCTCGAAAGCGGCGGGAGCCGCCGCGGAAGAACCGCCGGTTACGGTCCCCGTCCGCATCCGACGGCGCGCGCCGCAGACCGACTTCTTTGAGACCGTCGCGCGTTCCATGCAAAGTGCTAAGAAGAGGCTGATTGCATGACCGAGATGGCCGTGGCGAGGGTTCCAGAATCTAGCGCCGAAGAGCGGGCACCGACCGGCCTGCCCGAGCTCGACGGGATGCTCGAAGGGGGGTTCCTCACCGGGAGTCTCATCACGCTGACCGGCCGGCCCGGGACCGGGAAGACGATCTTCGGATCCCACTTCCTGTACCACGGGGCGAAGCAGGCCAAGCAGAGCGGCATGTACGTCTCGATGCTCGAGAGTGAGAAGTCCTACCTCCACAACGTGCGCCGGATCGGACTTGACTTCGGACCCTTGATGGCCCAGAAACGGTTCGCGTTCCTCGAGCTGCCCGCCCCGACCGCGGAGGGCCTGCCGGCCCTCTGGGAGCAGATCGCCCGCGAGATCGATGAGAATCAGACCGAGCGCCTCGTGATCGACTCCTTCACGGCGATGTCCCCTGCCTTCCAAACCGTCGGAGACCTCCGGACCTTCACCCACGTCCTCCTGGGGAAAATCGTCGGAGGGGCCTCGGGATGCACGACCCTCCTGATCACGGAAGAGGGGACCGGCAGGGATCTGCCTTGGACCGGCGTGGAAGAGTTCGTCGCCGACGGCGTGATCAAGTTCAGCGTCCTCCCGGCCGGCGACGCGCGGGTCCGGTACATGGAGATTACGAAGATGCGTGGAACGAACCACCAGATGGGTCCCATCCCGATCGACATCGGTCCTCGAGGGATTCGAATCGTCCATCCGCATGTCCGCGGCAAGCTCGGCTAGGGTGCGGGGAAGCGTGGCGCCGAGGAAGCTGGCGGTCCGACGGGCCTTGCGGCGGTTCGGACGAACCGCGATTCGGGACCCTGATGCCTCCGTCGCTCCCTGGAGGCACACTTCGGGGGCGGGGCGAAGTCGGCGGATGCCCCCCAGACCACACACCTTCGTGCTGGACCCTAACCGCATGCATTATCAGGTGGGTGCCGCCTTCGGGCTCCTCGCGCGAAAGGCTGGCTCGATGACAAGCGAGGGCGCGTCATCGATCGCGGGCGAGGTCGCTGGACACCGACCCGCGCGATCGAGGATGCCGAGTCCTCCGGCACAGGAGGCGGTTCCGTCCCGCACCTAGCGAAGCCCCTGGGTGTTCGGGACAATCCGGCGTTCCAACAGGCCTATTGGCGAGCCTTCGACAAGACGTTCGGCGATCAAAACGCCCACATGGTCAAGTCGATGCTCTTGTCCAAGGTGAAGAAAGGCGACACGGGAGACGCGGAGATCGACCGCGTCTGCCTGGGACTCCGCATGACGATGGGCTGGCTCGCCGAGGCCATCGAGCGGAGCGCGCTCGGTGAGGCCGGTCTGGAGAATGCCCCCGATGGCGACAACGAGACGCCGAAGAAAAAAATCCTCAGCCACTAGCCCCTTCGCGCGGCGGATCAAACGGCGCTGAACCGGGCGACGACCTGGTCCTCGGTCCGTTCCGTCTTCACTTCCTTCTTCAGCAACTGCTCGAAGACGGATCGAAGGAGTTCCTCGTAATACAAGGACCACTTCAGCCCCCGGCCATGCTTGAGGATGATCGTCCAGCGGCCGCCGTCGACGTGCTCCTCATACTCGAACGACTTGCCATATTTCGATTCGAGGGCCGGATATCCCTTGACCAAGGTCGTGACGCTGACCTCCTTGAACCAGAAGGTGAGGAAGTCCTTGACGAGGTTCTGACCGGCCCAACGACCCATCTCCTTCGCCTCCTCGTCGGACAGGTAGCTCATCATCTTCGTGATCATGGACGCCGGGAGCGATAGGAAGCCGAACTTCTCGGCGTAGACGTCCCATTCGATGAATTTGCGAAGGGCCCGATTCACGAGGAAATTGACGCTGACCCGCTCTTTCTCGGCCAAGCCTGACAGGGCTCGGTCCGTGTCCCCGTCCAACCGGATGGTCCTTGTGACGGCCGTACGACTAGCCAAGTCGGTTCACCAAGGCCCCCTGTCGGACAAAGGGAATAGCGTCGCCATTCACTTGTAAGTTATAGTCTTTTGCAGGACAAACCATTCGGTGTGACGCACCGCGCACACTCCCCATGCGGAGATGCGCGTGTTAGGACGCGGTGGATATCCCCTTCCCTCGATTTGCCCGCCCTAACAATGTCCGGCGCTACAGAACGCGTGGCAATCGCCCAGCCGACCGCCCCATGGCCGAACCCGGCCCGGATCGAGAGGGACGCCTCCGCCTCGCAGCCGAAGGAACGGCTCAACACGCACTTCCGACGGACGCTCGTCTACCTGCTCGCGCGATCCCGCGGCGGCCACAACCGCTGTCGGATCCTGAAGCTCCTGCAAGAGGACGGGCCCCTCAACGCGAACCAGATCGCGAGCGCGCTCGGCCTCCACTACACCACGGTCCAGCATCATCTGGCGAAGCTCCAACGAGACGATGTCATCGCGACGAGCCCGCGCGGGGACACGTATGGCGCCCTGTTCTTCCTCACGTACCAAATGGAGCGGAATGCGGAGTTCCTCGGTGAGATTCTCCCAGGTTTCGACTGGCCGGCGGGGGCGGCCCGGCGTCCGAGCGCGACGCCGTCGAGCCTGAGAGTCGTATCGCAATGACGGGCTGGAGGGGAAGTCGACGACCGTAATCGCACAGGCGATGGGGGGTGGCCAACCGGAGGACACCTCAGCGCGCAATCCGCGCGTCGCAGGTCAACACCCGCAGCCGAGTCCTCGGGGCCATGTCGTCATCTTCCTCCCGGCCCTAAACGAGGAACGCGCGATCGGCCATGTCCTGCAGCGGATCCCGAAGGCCCAGCTCGAGGCCGCCGGATACACGGTCTCGGTGTGGGTCGTCGACGGGAATTCGACGGATCGGACCCTCGAGGTCATCCGGAAGAGCGGAGCGAGCGTGTTCGTCCAGACGGGCCGCGGGAAAGGCAACGGCATGCGCCAGGCGTTCGATCACCTCCTGCGGAGCCGAGACCGCGCCGATGGCGGGTCGCGGGAGCCCGAGTTCTACTTCATGCTCGATGCGGATGGCACGTATCCGCCGGAGATGGTCCCGGTGTTCCTGGAGGCCCTGGCCTCCGGCCAGGACGTCGTCCTCGGCTCCCGGTTCCTCGGGAAGATGGCCGAGGGCGCGATGACCACCCTGAACCGGGTCGGGAACCGCGTCCTGAGCGCTCTGGCCCGCCTCCTCTTCGGAGTCTCGGTCACGGACGTCTGCACCGGGATGTGGGCGTTCAACGCGGACACCCTGCGGGAACTCTCGCTGGAGGCCCGAGGCTTCGACCTCGAGGCCGATCTCTTCGGATCCGCCGCCTTGAAGGAAGCGCGGATCACGGAACTGCCGATCGATTACGCGGCCCGCATCGGGCCACCCAAGTTGATCCCCCTCCGGACCGGCCTGAAGATCGCGTTGCGCTTGTTCAAGCGCCGATTGAATGGTCCCTCAACGTCTCCGGAACACCGCTCGAAGCCTTCGCGCGCATCGACCACAACGTGAGCGGTCCTCGCACCATTGGTTTTTCCTGAATAAGGCCTCGACGGCCGCGGCTTGTTGACTTGGCGAATGACGCCTGACTCGGGTCCTGCCCGTCTTTCGAAAAGGATTACAGCCCGGCGCCGGGGTCTTGATGGGCGCCCGCGAGGACCAACCGCGAGACGCGGAGAGGGGGAGGCCGCGGCAGCCTGCGAAACGCCGCCCCTCGACGCCGAGCCCGTCACGACACAGGGTGGGGGCGCATATAAGCGGGTGGGATTCACTTGTCCGCGATGCGCACCGGCATGCTACGGCCAAGGGGTCCCCAGAAATCTCGGACGTCCGGACTAAATCGGCCCTTTTCCCAGGTCCATCGGCCGGGGGAATTTCGGAGTCATGACGATTACTATTCCCATGGTAATTCCGGCGGCCATGGGCGTCGCATCGTGGCCTCTTGAGTACGCCAGGCCGGAATCATCGCGAAAAGACTAAGGGGCCCGAGAATCCGTGAGTCGATGGCATGCGGGTTGCGATCCTCGGAGTCGGCGGGCTCGGACGGACGCTCGCGTCGGAACTGCGGGCGAATCGCCGCGTGACCTCCCTCCTGCTCACGGACCAGTTCGGCGAGAGGGCCCGGGTGTTGACGGGAATTCCAGGGCGCGTCTCGATCGAGGCGGCGCAACTGAATGTCGAGAACCATGTCGCCCTTCGAAAAGCCCTGGCGGGAGCCGACATCGTGGTGAACACGACCTTGCCGCGGTACAACCTTCGGATCATGGATGCCGCGTTGGAGGTCGGCGCGAACTATCTCGACATCGCCTCCGCGGGTTCTCCCGAACCCGGGGCGACTCCCGGCGTCTTTGCACAGCTCGCGAAGGCCGACGAATTCAAGAGCGCGGGCCGTACCGCCCTCGTCTCCATGGGATTCGACCCCGGCATCTCCAACGTGATGGCGCGCGATGCCGCCGAACCTTTCGAGGCGATCGACGCGATCCGAATCCGAGCGGGAGACCTCGTCTCCGCGGGCGCCGGCTTCCTCCCTCTTTCGTCGCGGGAGGCGTTCCTTGCGAATGTCCTCGTCCGTCCGACCGTGTGGCTCGAAAACGAACTCCGCGTGCGGGAGCCGCTCAGCGAGCCGGAGAATTTTCCCTTCCCCGCTCCCGTCGGGACCCAACGCACGTATCTCATCGCGCACGAGGAGGTGGAGACCCTTCCGCGCTTCCTCGGGAAGCCGATCGGGCGGGTGGACTACAAACACGCGCTCCATCCGGACGTCGTCCGCGCGCTCGTCTCCCTCGACCGGCTCGGTTTGCTTTCCGACTTCCGCATGATCCGCGTCGGCAATCAGATGGTCTCCTTCCGACGGGCCCTCCTCGCCGCGTTCCCGGAACCCTCCGCGCTCGTCCTCCCGCTGCAAGGGGCGACCGCCCTGACGGTGGAGGTCGAAGGGACGCGCGATGGCGAGCGGGTCGTGCGACGCGGGGACGTCACGATGCCGCAGGCGGATGCGAACCGGCGTCGGTCCACGACCGCCGTCAATTATCTCAGTGCGGTCGGGGCGGCCATCGGCGTCGCGATGATCGCGGACCTGGCGACGCCGGGGCCCGGCGTCCATCCTCCCGAGGCCTTGGACCGCGAGCGCGTCTTCGACGAGTGGGAGGCCCGTGAGCTCCCGATGGCGTGGTCCGATCGGCGGATTGGCAGGTGAGCGTCCGGTTCGACGCGTCAGGTCGGATCGCCGAACGTGAGGTAGTGCCAGGGCTTCCGCACGGCGTCCGTGAGATCGATGAAGACGTGCTTGATCTGTGTGTAGTCCTCGAGGCTGTACACGGAGAGGTCTTTCCCGAACCCGCTCTGCTTGTAGCCGCCGTGGGGCATCTCGCTCACGATCGGTAGGTGGTCGTTGATCTCGACGGCCCCGAAGCGAAGGGCGTTCGCGACGCGGTGCGCGCGCTGCACGTCCTTCGTCCACACGGAGGAGTAGAGGCCGTAGACGACGTCGTTCGCCGCGTTGATCGCCTCCTCTTCGTCCGAGAACTTCTGGACATTCACCACGGGCCCGAACACTTCTTCCCGCGCGATCCGCATGGAGGGATCGGTGTCCACGAACGCCGTCGGTTCGTAGAACCATCCCTTGTCGAACGCCTTGCCCTTCGGCCGTTTGCCGCCGAGGGCGAGCTTCGCGCCTTCGTCGTTGCCGATTCCGACGTAGTCCTCGACCTTGTCCCGTTGCTTCGACGAGACCAGGGGCCCGAGGTCCGTGGACCGCTGGAGCGGATCGCCCATCCGGACGGTCTTGAGCCGCTCGAGGAACCTCTCCTGGAACTTCTTGTAGGCCTTGTCCTGGACGATGAAGCGCGCGGCTTGCGTGCAATCTTGGCCGCCATTCACCATGGAGGCCGCGACCGCCCCCTCCGCGGCCGCGGCGATGTTCGCGTCGTCGAAGACGACGAAGGGCGCCTTGCCGCCGAGCTCGAGGTGCAGCTTCTTGACGTTCGACTTGGCCGCGTTCATGATCTCCTTGCCCGTCGCGGTGTCGCCGGTGAGGGAGACCATGTCGACCTTGTCGCTCGACGCGAGTTCGTTCCCGACCACGGCCCCGGGTCCCGTGATGACGTTCACGGTCCCCGCGGGGATGCCCGCCTGTTCGACGAGCTTGCCCAGCTCAAGGGTCGTGAGCGGCGTGAGCGAGGCGGGCTTCAGGACGGTCGTGTTGCCGGCCGCGAGCGCCGGCGCGAGTTTCCAGATCGCCATCATGAACGGATAGTTCCACGGCGTGATCTGGCCGATGACCCCGATCGGTTCGCGGCGGATGAGGCTCGTCGCGCCGTAGGCGTACTCCATCGAGGCCTGTCCGGTGAGGGTCCGCGCCGCTCCCGCCATGAAGCGCAAGTTGTCGACGCTGAAAGGCAGGTCGCCGTCCCGCGCCTGTTTGATCGTCTTCCCCTGGTTCTGGGACTCCAGCGGGCCGAGGCGGTCCATTTCCGATTCGATTAGGTTCGCGAGTTTGAACAAGGCCGCCGCCCGGTCTCCGGGCGTCAGGTGGGGCCACTTGCCTTTGTCGAACGCTTCCCTTGCGGCATCGATCGCCGCGCGCGTGTCCTGCAGATCGGACTGCGGCACGGCTGCGATCTTCCCGCCGGTCGCGGGATTGATCACCGTATACGTCGCTTCCGTGTGCGACGGCACCCATTCGCCATTCACGAAGTTGAGATATTCCGACTTCCCCACCCGATCCACTCCAGAGGCGATCGGGCTAGCACGAGCGAACGCTAAGTAGCTTTCGAGGGGACATCTGGAGGACCGCGAGCCGGGTTACCCTTACTTATGGGTAACTTCCTTCTCGCCTCGTTTCTCCGACTTTGGACGCTTGGCCGCCCGTTGCGCGTACCCGATCTCCTTCTCGACGAAGACGAGGGCCCCGGCGACGGCCGCCCCCGCGGTCCGGACGAACGCGTCCGCGAACTTGCCGCCGGACACGGCCACCTCTTCGACGCGGCCCGCGAGATCTTGCAGCAATCCCATGGTCTCGCCTCCGGAGAGTGGTCCCAGGCTATGAGCCTGTCGCGCTCATTTTGCAAGGGACTCCATGACGATCGGGAAGGCTTGGGCGAATCGTTGGCAGTCCGCCTCGGACACGGTGAAGGACACCCGCAGGAATTCGGCCCCGTGTTTCTTCGACAGGTACGAACCGGCGCGGGTGTGCACCAAGTGGTCGAGGAGAAGACGCTCTTCCGCCCGTTCCGGGTCGACCCCGGCCTCGGAGAGATCGATCACGAACATGTTCGCCTTCGAAGGATACACCGGTAGGGAGGATCCGTCGACCTTCTTGACCGCCGCGCGGATCATCTCCTGGTTCCGCGCACACGCGCGCCGGACCTCAGGGAGCCATTCCTTCTTCGTCTGGAGGGCCGCGAG
>VBLT01000047.1 GCA_005878615.1 Methanobacteriota archaeon | reverse complement strand
AGGTCGTCCGCAGCCAGATCTGGCCGGCGACGTGCCTCCCCAGTTGGATCGTCTCTCGAGTGCTGACGGCGAATCGGGCCCTCGGGGGGATGCGGTTCGGATCCGGCTTCCCCTCCGTCGCGGGCACGACCACTTCGTCGACGGAAACGTCGTATCCGTTCGGAGTGAGATTCCCGGCATCGAACGGCTCGATTCCGATCTCGCCTTTCGCGACGTACTGCAAGATGTCGGCGTCGGAAAGCAAGCCCATGGTGCGTGGTAACTCGTGTCGCGGAATAATCCTTCCTTCGAGAATCAGGAATGGGACGCTTGCCCGAGGGTATATAGGCCGGGCACACGGAAAGAGCATCGTCAAGTCGGACAAAGGAGTGAATCCAATGTGCGCCCTGCTATGGAGAAAGAAGCCCGTCAAAGAGAACGGCCTCAATTCGGAACCGAAGGTCCGGAGACTGAAGGCGAACGCGGAACTCTCGCGTTGGGTCCTCGGCCCTGAGACGGTCGGATTCCTTCCCGGGCGCGCATGGGGTCTCCGCTGAATTCGACGACCCCGTCTCCGGCGATCTCGGATTGTGGAAGGCGGCCTTCCGAAGGTTTAAGCGATTTGCCCAGTTAGACCGCGGGAGGCGGTCCCATCGACTTTCGTCTCACGGACGAGCAGCGGCTCATCCAGGAGACCGCGCGCGACTTCGTCGACAAGGAACTCGTCCCGCACGTCCGAGAATGGGAGGCCAAAGGGGAGGTCCCCAAGGCCTTCTACGCGAAGATGGCGGATCTGGGGTTCCTCGGGGCGCCGGTGCCGGAGAAGTACGGCGGCGCCGGCATGGATTACGTCGCGTTCATGCTCCTGGTCGAGGAACTCAGCCGCGGCTCCTCGTCCGTGAGGACGACCGTTTCGGTCCAGACGTCTCTTTCCGAGACCTCCCTCCTGTGGTTCGGCTCGGAGGAGCAGAAGAAGAAGTGGCTCGTGCCGCTCGCGAAGGGGACTACCTTCGGGGCTTGGGCGCTGACCGAGCCGCAGGCGGGGAGCGACGCGGGCAACTTGCAGACGACCGCGCGCCTCGACGGCGACGAATGGGTCCTCGAGGGCCAGAAACGGTTCATCTCGAACGGGAGTCTCGCCGACCTGATCCAGGTCTACGCACGCGAGCCGGGGACGAACCGCCACGAAGGCATCTCCCTGTTCATGGTCCCCAAGGACGCCCCCGGGTTCAAAGTCACGCATGTCGAGACCACGACCAAATTGGGCCTTCGGGCGAGCCCTACCGCGGACCTCGCCTTCGAGCGCTGTCGGATCCCGAAGGGGAACCTGATCGGGAAACGCGGGGACGGCTGGAACCAGGCGATGAGGACCCTGAACAGCGGGCGGATCGGCATCGCGGCGGGCGCGGTCGGCGTCGCCCGGGCCGCCCTCGAGGCCGCGGTGAAGTACGTCAAGGAGCGCAAGGCGTTCGGTCGCCCAATCGGCGATTTCCAGCTCGTCCGCGAAATGATCGCGCAATCCGCGCTGGAGATCGACGCGGCGCGGCTCCTCACCCTCCGCGCGGCCCAGTTGCGGGACCTCGGCTTGGACAACACGCTCGAGGTGTCGATGGCGAAGCTGTACGGGGCGCAGATGGCCCAGCGCGTCACGGATTGGGCGATCCAGGTCCACGGCGGGTACGGGTTCAGCGGCGACTTCGACGTGGAGCGGTACTACCGCGATGCCCGAATCCTCGGCCTCTACGAAGGCACGAATGAGATCCAGAAACTGATCATCGCCGACCGGACGCTCGGACCGACGACGAAGTGAGAGGCCCGATGCCCTCGCCCGTATCGGACTGCATCTTCTGCAAGATCGTGCGTCGCGAGGCCCCGGCGAGCATCATCCACGAGGACGAGGCGACCTTGGCGTTCTTGGACATCCGGCCGATGATCCGCGGTCACGCCCTCGTGATCCCGAAGGCCCACGCCGCTTCGCTCGCGGACTTGCCGAAGGAGAGCTCGGGACCGATCCTCGAGACCGCGAGGAAGGTGGCCGCCGGGCTCCGCGGCAGCGGACTGCGGTGCGAGGCGGTGAATCTTTGGCTGGCCGATGGAAAGGAAGCAGGCCAGGAGGTCTTCCACCTGCACTTCCACGTACTCCCGCGGTTCCGGGGCGACGGATTCGGCGTTCGGACGGGGCCCGACTACGGTCGGATGCCGGAGCGATCCGAATTGGATGCCACCGCCACGAAGATCCGTGACGCAATGGGGCGTTAGGGAGCGAACCGCTTCCGAATCTTCTCCAGGTCGGCCGCGGGAAGTCGCTCGCGGGCGGTCGGGAAAAGGCTCATTCGTTCCTTGCGGAAATGGTCCCAGAGGAATTGGACGAGGAAGATCCCGTGGCGGTTCGTCTCCTGGATCGCGGCCCAGGAGGCGTCCGCCTTCAGCTCTCGGGTCGCCGCCCGGAACTTGTCGACCCCCCTCCGAATCTCGTCGTGCTCGTATCCGATGACGTTGACGAGGGTGCCGTACCGTCCGATCGCCTTCTCGAGCGGCGGAAGGAGCGTTTCGTCCTCCGCCGCGAGGACCGGTAGGAGTTCGTCCTCGAAGAAGCGGACCGACTCATCGAGCAGGATCTCGTTCTCTTCGCTCGCGTCCCGGGTCGCCATCATCTCGTCGAGGGTCGCCTCGAGTTCCGTGAGCTTGTCGACGAAATCCGCGTGGTCCGTGAGGAGCGCGGCGAAGGGATCGTCCTCCAGGAGGTCTCCCATCGGCCGGAAGAGCCGATGCGGCCGTAAAAGGATGCGCCCTACGGGGAGAAGCGGCCGGGCGTCCGCGGGAAGGGCACCGCATCGCGGATGTGTCCGAGCTTGCAGATCCACTGGATGAGTCGCTCCATGCCCAGGCCGAAGCCGGCGTGCTGGACGCTTCCGAATCGGCGGGAATCGAGGTACCAATCGTAGGACTTCGGATCCTCGCCTTGTTCGAGGAGCGCCTTCTTGATCGTCTCGAGGTCCGTCTCCCGCTCGCTCCCGCCGACGATCTCGCCGACCCCGTCGCCGCCAATCACGTCGAACCCGAGGACGAGGTCGGGGTGCTCCGGGTCCCGTGCCTTGTAGAAGGCCTGCGAGACTCGCGGGTAGTGCGTGACGATGACCGGCCTCGACTTGCCTTCGGTCAGCGCTCGCTCCTCGAGCGTGCGAAGGTCTTTCCCCCACTCCACCTCGATGCCCTTCGCCTTCAGCACCTTCAACGCCTCATCGTACGTCATGCGCTCGAAGGGCGGCTTGACGGCCTTCAGGAATTCCGGCGTGCGGCCTAAGGCGACAATGTCCTCGACCCGCTCCTCTGCGACGAGCGCGCAGGCCTGCGAGATGACGCCCTCCGCGTGCCGGATGACCGCGTCCATGCCTACCCAGGCCTCTTCCATCTCGGCATGCCAGTATTCCGTCAGGTGTCGCGTCGTCCGGGATTTCTCGGCGCGGAACGACGGCCCGACGTAGTAGATTTTCTCCATCCCGAGGACGAGGGCCTCGGCGTAGAGCTGCCACGACTGGGTCAGGAAGGCCTTGCGACCGAAGTAGTCGACCTCGAAGAGGGTCGCCCCGCCCTCGCTGCCCGCCGGCGTGATCATCGGAGGGTGGACCTCCCAGAAGCCGTGTTCGCGGAAGTATTCGTGGACGGCGCCGAAGACCGTGTGACGGACGCGGAAGATGCCGGTCATCTTCTGCGAGCGGACCCAGAGATGCCGAACGTCGAGGAGGAACTCCTCGCTCAGGTCTTCCTGGATCGGGAACTTCTCCGCGAAGTGCACGACCTTGAAGTCGTCCGCCTGGACCTCATATCCTCCGGGGGCCCGCTTGTCGGCGACGACTTTTCCGTGGACGCTCACCGCGGACTCGATCAGCGCCTTCTCGGCGGCCCGGAAAGCTTCGGGAGAGACGGCGTCCCGTGAGATCGTCGCCTGAAGGATCCCCGTCGCGTCCCGGATGACGACGAAGGCCTTCCCCCCGACCGTCCGGGTCCGGTAGATCCAGCCTCGCAGCTCGACGACTTTGCCGGTGTGGCGCCCTTTCAGGATTTCTCCGATGGAGACCATGAACCCGAGTCCCATCCCGCTGGGTCTAGATTACATTTTCGCGGTTCGCTGCCATCGGAAGAGAACGACTCGCCTTCGATGAACGCCCCATTTCCCGATGGAATACCGGGGTCGAAAAGGACAACTACCTTGGTTGCGGTCCGAGCATCCGATGTTGCGCGTCGCGGGGCCGGAAGACCTCGATGACCTCCATGCCTTCGAGGTCCGGTGCTTTCGCGACCATCCGTTTCGCCGGGACCACGTGGAGTGGATCCTCGGCAACGACCACGCGTTGACCTTGGTCCAGGACGGGACCGACGGGTTCGTCGCGGTCATGATGCTCCTGTTCGAGGGGCGGAGTTGCCGCGTCCTCTCGATTGGCGTCGCCCGGAATGCGCGGCGCCGCGGCATCGCGACCCGTCTGATGCAGGCCGCGGAGGCGCTGTGCCGCGAACGAAAGATCGGGGCCGTCCGTCTCGAAGTGAGCACGCGGAACCTCGCGGCGATCGAGCTGTATCGCGGACTCGGCTACCGCACCGATGGCGTCCTCTACGGGTACTACTCGTGGGGAGAGGATGCCTATAGCATGACGAAGAGCCTTGCACCCGAACCTTCGTCCCGGATCCCGCCGCAGGCACAACCATCCAGTTCAATAAATATTAATTGATGGATATTAATTGGCGTCAATCGGACGGCGTTCTGCAAATCCTTAAGTCCCCTTCGACAATGCGCCGTGCTCGCGGACTGCCATGCTGCCGATCCCGACGAAATTCTTCGTGACCTCCGGCAAGGCGGTTTCCAAGGTCTCGGACCTGAACGCCTTCGATGAGGCCCTCCAGAACGCGGGGCTCGCGGAGCAGAACATCGTGTCGGTCTCGTCCGTGCTGCCGGTCGGCATCAAACCCGTGCGCAAGCGGGATCTGCCGATGGGCGCCATCACCCACTGCGTCCTCGCCCAGCAGCGGGGCGGAGAGGGAGAGACCGTGTCGGCGGGAATCGCCTACGGTTTCCGCGACGACGGATCCGGCGGATACGTCGCCGAGGGACACATGCACGGCACGAAGAACTCGCTCCGCGAGGTCATGGAGTGGAAGATGGGCGAGATGGCGAAGCTCCGCGGCATCAAGTTCCGGCGGATCGATTATCGGATCGAGGAGCTCAGCATCCCCATGGACCACTACGGAGCCTGTCTCGCCGCCCTCGTGTTCCTCGCGTGACCATGTACGGCGTGGTCGTCTGCCCGCGGTGCAAACGAGCGAAGGGCGTTGACTTGAAACAGAAGACGACCACCTGCCTTTGCGGCTTCGAAATCCGCGTGGTCCCGTCGCGCGTCCGCGCCCGGGCGAACACCGCCCGCGAACTCGCGCCTCTCGTCGGCCAAGTCAGCGCGGAGATCGCGGGAGGCCTCAAGGCCTATCGAGAGGCGGCGGCCCCCGTGCGACGGATCCGGCCGCGGGACGTCCACCTGCGGGTCATCGGGATCGCCTCCAAGGCCCAAGGCCGCGCCAACCGAGTCCGGGCGGCCGCCGTCGAGCTCACGCGGGAACTGGAGGTCTTCTCCATGCCGGATTGGGAGCGCGTGCTCGCGGGCCTTGGGATTCCGCATCCGGAGGAAGCGCTTGCGGCCCTCGTCCGAGCGAACCTCGTATTGGAGCCGACGAGCGGCTTCTATCGAGCGGTGAGCCTCAGCCCCGAGGCGTGAGGGCCCGCCGGCGATCCCGGCGCAGCTCGCGGCGGAGGTCCTCGGGCAAGGTCCCCGGCAGAATCCGATGGTAAACGTAGTAGTAGACGAGGAGCGCGAACCCCGCCGAAGTCGCCGCCGAGATCGCGGAAAACGGCTCGTCGACGCTGAGGATGAAGGGGAAGAGGAACGCGGCATGAGCGAACCGGACGGCGATCGCCCGGAGAAAGGACGGCCACATCTGCTTGCGGGAGGCTCCGAAACCGATGAGGGAACCGGTGTCCGCGTTCACCAGGCCGAGGCTGACCGACAGGACCAGGAGCAGGCCCAAGGTCTCCGGGACGTAGAGCGTGTCGCGCGATAGCCAGGCGGAGACCACGACGCCGCTCGCGGCGATCCCGATCCCGAGCGGGATTCCGTAGAACGTGGTATCGAAGCGGCCCTGGTAGGAACGACGGTTCAGGTACACGAGCTTGAACGATTCTTCCAAGACGACGGCCGCGACGAAGACCCAGAGCGATTCGTAACCGGACAGGGACAAGGTGAGGACGCTGCCCATGGTGCCGAACACGAGGCCGGCCGCCAGGCCCCCGAAGACGCGGCGGTCGTCGAACAGCGTGTGGTCGACGAGGGGCCGATCGAACCGGCGGAGGGAGACCCAGAGGATCCCGATGCCCGGCAGGATTCCCAGGAGGAACGCGACGAAAAAGTCGAGATTCGAGGCCATCGTCGCGGAGCAAGCCTGGGGCGCTACTTAAGCCAGCGTCCGGTAAGGTATCGGGAGTGACAACCGGAAACGCGACTTTATGGGCTGCCCGAAGGCTCGAACCCACCGTCGATGCCCGGGAAACAGGCCCGGGTCCTTTGTCCCGTCTGCCAGGAGCCTATCCCTCCGGACGAGACGGAGTGCGGGAACTGCGGGGCCTTCGTGATTGACGAGGCGGTCGTGCGGCTCAGCCGAGCCCTCGGCCTCGACCGCGAGCGCGCGCTGAAATTGTTCGAGGCGGGCTTCCGCCATCCGAAGCAATTGCGCGATCGAGACCCAAATCGGGTCCTCGAGAAGGGGGAGGTCGGGCTCCTGTTCATTTGCACGAATTGCGGAGCCTTCGTCGCCGGGGGCGACACGAAGTGCCCGCGGTGTGCCGCGGAATTCGAGGCCGACGCCGAAGAGGCTCCCGCGGAAGAGGAGGACATCCTCGACCTCGTCCTTTGTCCCGCCTGCGGGGCCGACAACGATCCGGACCTCGTCGAATGCGAAATCTGCGGCGAGTCCCTCCGAGAACGGGCGACGAAACCAGTCGTCGCGGCCGCGCCCAAGGCGCCGGTCCCAGCTCCGAAGGTCCCGGCACCCGAAGGGACGCTCGCGAAGGTCGACGACTTCCTGCGGGAATCTGAAAAGCTCCCGCCCGAAACGAGGGTCAAACGGGTCTCCCCCGAAAGGCCCGCGGTGACTTCCCCCGCCCCACCCAGGATGTCGACATCGCCTTCGGCTGTCCGGCGGGAAATGCCGGGGATCAAGCGACCGGCCGCGGTAAAGCCGAGTGCCCCGCCCGTGCCGAAGCCGATTTCGGCCTCGCCGAAAGTCCCGGCTTCTTCGACCCTCCAACCGATTCCCGTAACGCGACCGAGGCCTCGTCCTGTCGAATCGAATGCAAAACCGGCTCCGCCGGAACCCCAGGTGGGCCGCCTCGACGTGCGCATGGAGCCGCGGAAGGTCACGGTAACGCCCCGGCCGACGGCCCGCCCGCAGCTCCCCTCAGGGTTTGAGAAACAAGGCGCGGTGGCCCGAAAGAACATCCGGCCAGTGACGAGCGCGATGCCAGGTTTGTCCCCCGAGACCTTTGGAGGACTCGTCCTCGCAGCCGCCACGAGCCTCCTCCTCGCAGGCGTCCTCAATCAGCACCTCGTCAGCCTGGGCATCGCAGCGGTCCTCCTCGGGATCGGCGCGTTCCAATCGGCCACGTTCCTTCGTTCGCGGACGGCACGCCCGAATCATCGGGAAATGGGGCTCCTGGTGGGCGGAGCTCTGATCGGCTTGGCTGGTGCAATCCTGCGGGATAGCCCGGTTGTCCTCGCGACCGCCCTGGCCCTAGGCGCGGGGCTACCCTTTGGGGCGGCGACCAGTTGGATCCTCCGCAAACCGTACCGGGCGCTCCTCGCGATCGCCAGCGTGGTCCCGATCGCGGCCCAAGCCGTCGTGCACGGAATGGATCCGGCGTTCCGGCCGACGTTGCTGTGGATCCTCGGGATCGGTGCTTCGATGCCGTGGCCGGCGGCGCTCGCCGCGACGGAGGTCCTGCGTCGACGCTCGGCCGTTGCTCTCCGGCGACAGCTCGTCCGGGCGGAGCGGAACGTGGAGCGGAAAGACTACGAACGTTCCCTCGCGGAGTACGACCGCGCGATCGCAGCCGCGCCCACGGACGTCCCCGGCGCCGAGATCCCGTGGTACGGGAAAGGCGCCACACTGGTCCTGCTCGGCCGCTACGAGGAGGCCCTCCGCGCGATCGACACCGCCTTGGACATCAACCCGCAGAACGAGGTCGCATGGGTCAACAAGGGCAACGCGCTCACGCGCCTCGGGCGCCTCATCGACGCGTTGCGGTGCTTCAACGCCGCGATCAAGGTGAATCCGCAGTTCGAAGTCGCTTGGAACAACAAGGGCAATGCGCTGGCGAGGCTCGGGAAGTTCGAGGACGCGTTGCGGTGTTACGACCGCGCGCTCAAGATCGATCCGGGCTACCGCGGCGCCTGGGTGAACATGGGCTTCGTGCTCACGAAGATGGGCCGGTTCGACGAGGCCGCTTCGTGCGCCGACGAGGCGCTCCGCCTCGACCGCGGACGCGCCGCGGAGTCCGCGTGACCCGGGGACGATCGGAGGCCGCGCGCGAGGCCGCCCGCGGACGCCACTCCTCGGTCGACATCGGCTGTTTGAGATCGAAAACGTTCCCGTCCGGGTCGGAAAATTGTCCGAGCCATTCGCCCCACTCCATCTTTTCGGGCGGCACCGGGAACTCGACGCCCGCGGCGCGCATCCGCTCGTAGTCCTTCAGGATGTCGTCGGTGAGGAACGTGATCCCGGTGGGACCGGGCTCCGTCTCCTCCATCTCGCAAAGATGCACGCGGGTGCGGGGACGAAACGGGCCGAGTTCGATCCAATGGCCCGCGCGATCCGGGGTCCCCTGGATCGACGGATCCGGATTGGCAGGGCTCGGTCCGATGTAGGCCACGCCGAGGCCGAGGACGTCACGATACCAGCGGATCGCCCTGTGCCGATCGGAGACGACGATCGCGACCGTGTCGAGCCCTAGGATTGCCACGACGTCCCCCCAAGGGCATCAGAGGACGGCGCTTGAATCTGCTCCCGGCGCGCGCTCACTTCTCCGCCGCACCGCGGCCGTACATTTTGGCGTACCATTCCATCACTTCATGGTCGGAGATCCTCTCGACCTGTTCTTCGACCGCGAGTTCGTTCTCCGCCTCCCAGGCCTCGATGACCCGGCGGCCCGCGGGATCGCCCTGGAATTCGGTGACCATGAGCTGCCACTTCCGCCGGCGGGCCTTGAACGCGGCGATCATCTCGGGGCCGTCGAAGACGACGTAGCAATAGCCCATATGGAACTTCGACACGATCGCCTCGCGGAGGTACAGGAACAGGTTGTCCATCGGCGTCAGGACGAACTTCCGGCGGAAGGCGAGCTGTCCGATCTTCGGGAGGTCGTCCTTCACGATCCACATGACCGTCCGCTGCCCTCGGGCCAGGAACCCTTTCGTGAGCCAGCCTTCCTTCTCGAACTCCCGCAGCCGCAGCCGGGTCTCGCCCATGTTGTACTCGAAACGCGTGTACGCGGCGAGGGCCTCCGCCGAGGTCACGCCGAGGCTTCGGATGATCCGCCGCAAGACCTCCCGGCGCGCCTCGTCGCGGCCGATCTTCCGATCCGGGACGCGCCGATACCGGTTGTCCGCGTCCCGCGTCACATGAAGGCCTTCGTACAGATCTCGGAGGGCGGCCGCGGTCGCGGGCCGGCTCAGGTCGGACAAGATGAGGAGGCGTTGACGGGAGATCGGGCCCTCCTCCTCGATCAACTTGAGGATCACTTTCATGTCCTTCGTGAGTCGCGTCCCCTTGGCGGCTTTGAACAGCCCGAGATCCTCCTCGGAGCAGTACGTCCAGTATTCGGGGATCGCGAGGCCCTTGGACAGGAGGCCGTTCCGATGCAGCCGCTCGAGGGGCCGGAAGTCCCTCACCCGCAGTCGGGCGGCGAAATCGGAGCGCACGCCACCGAGGGCGTTCGCGGCGGCGATGGGATCGGTGAAGCGGCTCTCCGTCGCGAGGCCTTGCTTGTGCAGCGTGTAGGCCAAGAGATCGGGGGCTTCGAAGTCTTGGGCGACGATCGGCCCGAACGCGACGAAATCGGAGAAACGGACGAAACCCGCCCGCTTCCATGGAGAGAGGTCCTCCGCCTCCACGACGTCCTTCCCCTGGAATCGGGTGACCCGGAGGACGTCCACGCCGCGAAGCGCGTAGAAGGAAATCATGCGCTTCAGGGCCTCGATCGCCTCCGGCAGCAGGTCGGGCGACGCGAGGTCGACTTCGCGGACCTCGATGCACCCGCTCATCTCCCAGACCTCGGCCATGCCGACGAGGTCCCCGTCCTTGACGAGCGGGAAGAACCATCCTTCGCCATAGCGGCTGGCGACCTGCGCCCAGAGCGGCTGCGCCCACGGATCGAGGAGGGAGAGGACGCGCACCGGATCGGCCGCGTCCTTCACGGAGGTCGTGCGGAGGGCCGGCAGGTCCGTCGCGAGGACGAACATCTCGGACTCCGCCTTCCCGGTGACGAGGATCCTCGAGACGACGCCTTGCTCCTCGAGGCGGTCCATCAGCCGTTCCAGCTCATCCCATTCGAACCGCGCCCACTCGCGGATCCCGGAGAAGGGCACCGGACCGTAGGCCGCGAGGAACCGCTTCACGAGCGTCTCGAACGCGTCCTTGATCGGCTTCGCCGGCGGATCGAAGGCGACGTACAGGTTCCGCGCTTGCCATCCGTCGCCCTGGAATTTTCGGATCACATAGACGTCGTAGTCGAGCTTGTCGAGGGCTTCTTTCACCTGCTCCTTCTCCTGGCGGACCTTGGAGCTGATGCCCCAGATGTCGATGCCCTCCGATCCGCGGATCGCGTCGAGGACCTTCGACTCGAGCTCCGTCAGCGGACTGCGGGGGAACGCGGAGAGGAACAGGGGGACGTCCGCGGCTCGAACGTACCGCACGCGGCCGTTCAGGAAGCGCCCTTCGAGGATGTCCCCGGAGGCCCGGCGCCGCATCCACTCGCCGTAGTCGAACCGGGTCGTGTGGTTCCAGATGTCGAGGACCATGCCGGCCTCGAGGAAGGTATCGAAGAAATCGTCGAGGGTCTCGATCGAACGGAACTGCTTCGCCAGGAGGAAGGCTTTGAGCTGGGCCTCGTCGAAGACCTCGCGGGTCTCGTCCTTCCGCTGGAGGCGCTGCAGGTCCCGGGTGAGCATGAACTGGAATTCCTTGTCGACGAGGAAGTGGCCGGACGAGACCACGCCCTCGGACTCGAGGTCCCTCAGGACCTCCTCGACCAGCTCCCCTTCGAGGCCCAGCGCCACGGCGAGCTCCGTCGCGCCGTACGGCCCATCCATGTCGAGCCGCTTCGTGAGGATCTTGTCGAGCGCCTCCTCGAAAGGTCCCCGGGTCGGCTCGCGCGCGACGAAGAGGGTCTCCTCGACGCCGCGGCGGGCGACGAGGTAGGAGCGTTCGAGCTTCCGCAGGCTCTCGTTCAGCGCGTCCTTCTCGCGCTTCGTCGCCCGCAGGAGTTCCTTGTGCGTCCGCGGTTTCTCCTTCAGCAACGCGAGGACCTTCTCCTCCGGAGGCTTCAGCCGCGAGCGCTGCGCATAGACCGCGACGTAATTGGGCACCTGGTCCTTGAGAGCCCAGTGGATCCCCTGCGGGGTCCAGACGCTCTCAACGACACCCTCGTCCATGAGCTGCCCGGCCCACTTCCGGACGTCGGCGAAGGAGGCCGTCGCCATCTCGAAGACGTTGCGACCTTTCTGCTGGAGGAGGTTCGCGTCGCCGACCCGGTCGAGGTACGACAGGATGTCCTCCTTCCTCCCGATCTTCGGCCTCTTCCGGAGGAAGTATTCCGCGATCTCCCCCGACTGGAACTGGATCGAGCTGATCGCGTCCGTCGGCATGACCCGCTCGAGCACCTTGCGGTGCAGCTCGCGGAGCAAGGCGGAGCGGTCCTCCATGAGGACGAGGTCCGAGACCCCTTGGAGCACGACGTTGTGGGCGAAGGGCGACGGGAGCGGCGCGAAGTCGCTCTCCGCGACCGCGATCTCGCCGGACTCGAGCCGCTGCAGGATTTCCCGAGCGTGGCCGACGTCCATCACCTCGTGGAGGATCTCGTTGTAGGTCTCCTTCACGACCGGGAAGTCGACGATCTCATGGAGCCAGTCGAGGACCCGTTGGGATCGAAGCTGCTGCCGACCGATCGAGACCTCGCGGCCCTTGTAGTTCCGGAGGATCATGAAGGACCGCGTCGCGCAGTGCCGGAAGCGTTGCTTGAACAGCTCCGTGTTCCGGATGGCTCGGCGCAGGAGGTCTTCGAGAGTTTTGCTCGTGACGAGCTTCGCGAGGCCCTCCAACTCGATCCGCTTCGGGACCGTGATCATGAAATTGTCGTCCGTCACGGAGACGCGGACGTTCGTGCGGTGGGCCTCCGTGATCGCGAAGGCGTAGGCGCGGCTGAGGGCGTCGTTCACGCGCCGCCCGAAGGGGAAGTGGAAGATCACGTTCCGATTGCCCTTCACGTCGACGTAGCCTTCGAGTAACACCTGCCGGTCCGTGGGTAGGACCGGGATCAGGGCCTTCTGCTCCTGAACGTACGAGACGAGGGATTGGGCCGAACCCGCATCGGTCCGGTATTCCTCCTTCAGCCACTCCTTCGCGGAGGCCTCACCGTCCTTCGCAATCTTCGCCGCGAGGTCCCGCCGGAATTCGCCGACCGCGATTGAGAGGTCGAACGACCGCGGGAGCATCTCGCCGGTCCACGAGGGGACGGTCGGCCGGCGGCCGGACGCGTCCTTCACGTAGACGGAGGTCCCGCGGGCCCGGACGAACTGGTAGGTCCGACCGCCGAGGACGAAGATGTCGGTCGGGCTCAGGTATTCGACGAACTTCTCGCTCAGCTCCCCGAGCGGGGACCCGCGCTCCGAGTAGACGTGGTACGTCCCTTCTTCCGGGATCGTGCCGACGTTGGTGTAGTAGATCATGCGGGTCCCCTTCTTCTTCCCGAAGCGGGACTCGGCCTCGTCGAGCCAGATCTTCGCGAAGACCTTGATGTCCGGGTTCCGCGAGGAGAGGTAGTCCAGGACGGCGAGGAAGTCCTTCTTCGGCAGGTCGTGGAACGGATAGGACCGCCGGGCGAGCTCGAACGCCTCGTCGATGTCCCAGCGTTTCTCCAGGGACATCGCGACCATGGCCTGGGCGAGCACGTCCAGCGGATTCTGCGGGATCTCCACGCGGTCGATCCGGGCGTCGTAGGCGGCTTTCGCGAGGGTCGCACACTCCATGAGGTCCCACGGTTCGAAGGCGATCATGCGACCGGTCGCGGTCTCGCCATATGCATGGCCTGCGCGGCCGATCCGCTGGAGGCCCTTGGCGACGGACTTGGGCGATCCGATCTGGACGACGAGATCGATGTACCCGATGTCGATGCCAAGCTCGAGGGACGTCGAGGAGACGGCGGCCTTGAGCTTTCCCTCCTTCAGCTTCTGCTCGACGTCCAGGCGGGTGACCTTCGACAGGGAGCCGTGGTGGGCCTCGAGGTCCTCGACGCCCCGTTCCTTCAGGCGGAAGGAGACATGCTCCGTGCCGCTGCGGGTGTTCGTGAAGATGAGCGTCGTCCGATGCTCGTCGATCAGGTCGCTCAAGAGGTCGTACATCCGTGCGTTCGCGACCTCCATCGGGACGGCCGTGATGTCCCGGACGGGACACAGGACCGCGAGGTCGAGGGACTTGCGGGTGTCGACCTCGACGATGTGCATGTCGCGGACCTTGCCGTTCGAGAAGCCGGCGAGGAACTTCGCCTCCTCCTCGATCGGCGCGATCGTGGCGCTCAGCCCGATGCGGACGAAGTCCTGACCCGTCTGCTCCCGCAGACGCTCGAGGCAAATCGACAGGAGGGATCCGCGCTTCGACGAGCAGACCTCGTGGATCTCGTCGAGGATGACCCACTCGACGTTCGCAAAGTGCTCGCGGAACTTCGGGGTGCTAAGGATGATTGCGATGCTCTCCGGCGTCGTGATGAAGATATGCGGCGGCCGTCGGACCTGCCTCTGTCGTTCCTGGGCCGACGTGTCCCCGGACCGCACGCCCACGCGGATCTGCGGCTCCGGTTTCCCCTCCTTCTGCGCCAGGGCCGTGAGCTCTTGCAGGGGCTCCTCGAGGTTTCGGTTGATGTCGTTCGCGAGGGCCTTCAGCGGGGAGACATAGAGGCAATAGATCCGGTCCTCCAGTTCGCCGCGGAGCTGCTTCGCGTACAGCTCGTTGATGATCGAGAGGAAGGCCGTGAGCGTCTTCCCGCTCCCCGTGGGCGATGATACGAGGACGCTCTTCCGCGCGTGGATTAGGGGGACGGCGTAGGCCTGCGGCTCCGTGAGGTCCTTGAACTTCGACTGGAACCAGTCCCGGATGAGAGGCTCCATGAGCCCGAGGACTTCGTCTTTCGTGGCTGCGCTGCGGACCTTATGTAACACGCCTACTTCCTCGCGGGTGGACGGAAATCACGGGGCATAGGAGGGGGTGCTAAAAGAGTTTGCGGGGTTGGAATCGAACCCACAATACCTGACTACTTTCGAAGGCCGACGTGGCGGGTTTGAGTCGGACGAGTCAGTGCGAGGGCGGACTCAATCGTACTGATCGTGCCGGTATTACGGGTGCAGAAATTGGCTTCACCTGCTGGTCACGCGGCCAAAGCCGGTGATACCTCGTCAATAGTTCTTGCGGCGAGGAGAAGATCACTATCCTGCCATGCGACATCTGCCACATTGGCAACAAATCCCGCGGCTGTACCGGTTTCTTGTAATCTCGTTTGCTGTAATCGATGTCGTTATCCTCGTCATCGTGGCGTCCGGCCTGCGGTCGTGGTTCCACGGTGCCGGGTCGGTGGTTCAGTCAGTCGTGTACCTCCTCTTTTTGGCCATGCTTTTCGCCCACATCCCCTCGAGCGAATCACCTTTGTTGCGCAACCAAAGGTTTTCTGGCACGGCGAGGATTGTTGCCGGAATAGTAATCCTGTTTCTCTCCGACTGGATTCTCGTCGGCGGCATTGCCGAATCCGTACGGGGAGTCGATCTGCCAGACTATATCCTCGAGGGCATCGCATTTGAGGCGTTCCTTACCGCAACAGGCGCGCTCCTCGTTTGGAGGGGTTGGCAGAGACGGCGCGGTATGGCATGGGCTACTTTCCCTCCCTCGACATCCGTTCCCAGGCATAGAAGCTATGGTGAGAAGAGGAGTTATGTTGCTTCCCTCGTCGCATTCTTCGTCCTTGGATCAGCGGTCTTGTTCTCGTTCAACTTCTACGGAGGAACGATTGAGTTCCAACCATCTGGCTGGCTCGTGACCCCGATTGGACTTGTGGCCGCGGCGGCGATCCTAATTGCGAATCGGCGGGCCATGCGGACAGCTCGAATTTGCTTCGGCTGCGGCCAACACGTGCCACCGGGTGCGATCGCGTGCCCTTCGTGCAGCCGTCCATTCCCATAGCCAACACAAATTCTGATTGCCAAATGGGATGCGTTCGAGCCGAAAAAGGAAAGTGCCCGACTTCCGGGGCGGGCGTGAAGGGACAAGCGGCAGCCGAACGATGCACTTCGTCGATTTATGGGCTGATTTTTCACCTTGCAAAAGAGTTTGGGGGGTTGGAATTCACTCCATAACACAAGGGGCTACCCATCCCCTGAACGGAAACGCCGAGGCATCGGCTGCCCGCGAGGACGGGCAGCGGTCGAAGCCCCTGGATCATTGGTCTACAGGGTCTTCCCATTCGGTTGCCGTCGGCACCTCATAGTGCGCACGGACCACGTGCGGCAGACGGGCGCCGGCCTCGATGAAGACCGAGCCTAGCACAGCGGCCAGGAATCCATAGGCGAATGCACCGGATGCAGTGCCCGTTGGTCCCGGCAGGTTCAGGTAATTCGGGGCGACGACGAGGTAGAATGCGTACACCAGGAGGACGAGGACATCCAACGCCCCGAGGCGTCGCGTTCTGCGGCCCACGGCCGCGATCGCCAGGCCCATGATCGCCGAGATTACGAGCCAGACGAACGCAAACCAGGCCCAAGGTCCGCCCATCAGGGTGTTCATGAGCCCTGTGCTCCCCATCCCGTTGTACGTCCCCGGGGGAAGGTCCGTTCGGGTCCCGGACACCACGAACCAGGGAGCATAGAACAGGCTGTAGAAGACCAGCAGAGCGCCCGCAACGAGCAACGCGCGACCACCAGCCG